>DFWB01000277.1 GCA_002380675.1 Akkermansiaceae bacterium UBA4145 | reverse complement strand
GACGGCAATCTATTCCCGCTCCATACCTGCTGCAGCTACTGCCGGAAGAGGCGGAATTTTTGCAGCTAATGATAGTGCTCGAGCGTCTCGTTTTAAATTCGATTACGTAATGCTGATCGATCCTTCGGTATCCAGCCCAGCCGCAGATCATCTCCGAATCACGGAGCTCATGTATGAACCTGTTGAAGGGAGTGCCCTTGAATTCATTGAGTTGGTCAACACCGGGGCTAATGTTCTGGAACTCGACGGGATTGGTTTTGATGACGGTGATCCGTTTAACGCCTTCAGCTTTCCGGCTGAGACACTCGCTCCCGACGAGCATGCCGTTGTGGTTGCAGATCTCGAGGCCTTTCGGGCGAGGTATGGGCCAGGAGTTCGAGTGTTGGGAGAGTGGGCTGCAGGTGCGCTCTCAAACAGTGGGGAGAACATTGTCCTTCGGGACAGTTCGGGAAACCTCGTCCACGACTTCAATTACGATTCGGTTGAACCATGGCCTCTGGCGCCAGCGGGGGACGGTCCATCGTTGGAGATCATTGATACCGAGGGTGACTACAATGATCCTCTTAACTGGAGAGCCAGCGCGGTAGCAGGAGGAACTCCGGGTGCTGGATTGCTTCTTGATAGTGACGGGGACGGTCTCAGTGATACCGATGAGTCACTTGCGGGCACCGATCCACTCCGCCCGGATACAGATGGCGATGGGTCTCCCGATGGATCCGAAATTGCGGCTGGAACTGATCCACTCGATGGGGCCTCGCTCTTTCAGATAACGACGCTTAGCAGAAATTCTCTAACTGGTTTTGTTACAGTGAGATGGGATAGCGTGCCAGGAAAGAGTTACACCCTCGAAGCAAGCGCTGATCTGATCAATTGGGAAGTAGCCTCTTCAGGAATTATCGCGGTAGGAACAGTAACCTTGCAGCTTGACCCCCGGGCCATTGGAGAGGATCAGCGATTCTATCGAGTGTCGGTGGAAGAATAAGGGAAATCGCAGGCAGGGATCCTGAACCTAATTTGACTGGCTCCCCGGAATTCCGGGGGCCTTCCTGCCCCCCAATAGCTCCACCATGGCATGTCCCATGTGTTCGCCAATCAGCCAGTAAGTTTCTGCATTGCAGCACCAGTGATAGCGGATCGGGCGAGGAGAAATCGGGCCATCTCTGAAAAATCCTCGGGTCTCGACGTAGCGGGTTGTTTCCTTGAACTCATCATAACTGGTGACAGCCTCCTGTGCCTTCATGATCATGAGGCGCCGGTCGATCTTCTGGTTCCATCCACCAAAGCCACTGCCCGCAATGACGAACGGGAGCTGAGGAGAATTTAATTCGTTACGCATGTCGCGGATGAGGTGGGCGAGGTTTGATTCATACTCCACACTATCCAACTTACTGCACCCATCATTCCACCCTTGATGCCATCCAAAGCCGGCCAGTTTGGGACGATAGCCCGCCAGTGAGGGAAATTCTGATTCGAGATTCTTAAGACGCTCTTTGACTGAGAATACGAGATTGTCGAATTGGTCTCCGATTCCCTGCCCTCTGGGCTTTCCATTGCGGTGAGGCCCAGCACTTGGCGGACGCCATGGGCCAGCCAGACTCGTGCCCCCTGGACCGAATTTCAGTAGGAGGATGGGCTCCTCGATTTGGTCTCCAACCGTCCACCCGAATCCAAGCTCCGGACCAATAGCTCCCTTTGCCGCCCAACCTCCTATCCCGAGATTGCCAGATCGGTCGAGCCACGAAATCCAGACATCCTTTCGCGTAATCCAGTTTCCATCGGCATGCAGATGACGGTAGAGGGAGGCAGTGGCAGGATCCCTAATCAGGCTTTCGAGGGTTCCTTTCTGGTTTCCTGCAATCCGCCCGTGCCCCTCCATGTTCGATTGGCCTGCAAGAATGAAGATCTTAACAACCTTTTCCGCCGCGTGTCCCTGAAGCGCTAGAAACAGGAAAAGGAATATGAGTATAAATCTGGGTAAGTAGTGCATGGTATATTGTGGGCTGCAGGTGAATTGAAGGGCAGGCATCACCGATTATCAGTTTGATGTCTGAAACCGTTCGAAGTGACGCTCAATGGATGTTCTATAATGGTCTTTCAGAGTGTCGGTATAGGAGCGTTTGTTGCGGAGTTGTTCCGGGTCGAGAGGGCGATCAGCAAAGTCTGTCCAGCCCATGAAGTAAATGGTTTCCGGAATGCCTTCCAACCACAGCTTGGAAGCCTTGAAGTTTGCCTTCATTCCGTTAGCGACCAGGGATAAGCCGATTCCGGATTTCCCCGGCCAACGGGTGCTAAGAAGCGCTTCTCCCGGATGTGAGCCAAGGACCGAGTAGCCCGCCATTCCAGAAAAGTAACGAGATTCAAGGCCCAGAGCGTCCAAAAGGCTTGGCATGATGTCCATGTGCGAAACCAGATCCTGATTTGGTTGTTCGGTTACCCATTTCGGCCATCGAATCATAATCGGAACCTCTACCTGTTCGCGTCTCAGGCTGGAGCAGTGAAACCATGATCCATTCTCCTGGAATTCTTCTCCATGATCACCAGTCAGTATGATGATGGAATTTTCGTAACGCCCTGTGGACTTGAGGTGTTTGATGAAGTCCTCCATTTGCCGATCAATCCAATTCACCGCGTTTTCATATCTTTTTACAACCTCTCGTATCTGTTCGGCGGTAGGCTTGAGAGCGGAAAAGTTGATGGCTGAGCAGTCCTCGTGAATTGGGGTGAAATCTCTGCTGGGCCAATAATAGTTATAGTGAGCTGAGTCCAGAGATATGAAGTGAAGTTTCCCGCCTTTTGGGCTGTCCTCGAGTTCGCGCTTCAGATCATCCATAATGACAACCTCACGCTCTGGAACATCCAGGTTTCCGGGGATCATGGGTGCGTCTAGAAACCGGTCTGCAAGTTTGTGGTTCCTTCCGAAATTGAGGTCACACATCTTCTTATAGGAAAGGTCGCAGACGGCTCTCACGCTGAAACGGTATCCAAGCTTATGAAGAAGGCGCAGAGGATAGCTTCCCTTGAATCCATCAATGGATTCGTCTTCTCGAAGAGATTCCCGCCAGTCAATACCAACTCGACTGTGGAATAGCGTATACCAAGAAACGGGAGTGCAATTAGATCCTGCGAAGGTTGTCTTAAACTGCTGACACTCCGTTTTGGCGAACTGAGAGAGAAAGGGCATGACCTCTGGTCGGACAGAATCTGTCCGCCAAGTTTCTACCATGACAACATAGATGTCCGGAGTTCTCTCAAGTTTTGGAGGCGGCCCGGAGAGGAGGAGTTCCTCCTGACTGCCGGTCATGGTTCGTATGAAATCAATAGAGAGTTTTTCCAGACCCGGATCAGGGCGGAGCAGGCCAAGCTGGATGTCAAAGGTGGTGTGCTCATCCTGCCAGACGTGCTTTCGCATGCTGATCATGCTGAGGCCCTGTTGCGCGATAGCGCCTATCCACAGGCCAAGGCCGATCAGGACAGCGCTTGTAGTGCGGAGTCGAAAGTTAAATTTCAGGGAGGCTCTCTGGAGGAGTTGATAGAGCCCTCCCACCAGTGCGATTATTGTAAGTCCGGCAACGACAACAAGGAGCGGAGAGTGCGTGATTCCGGCTGCTTCTAATTCTACCCTCAGATTGAATTTTCCGTCGAGGGTCAGATTGTTGACAAGGTCGATCAGGGGTTGTTTCCAATAAAGATTGGAAAAGTGATTTGCCAGACTCAGCAATGGAATCAGCGAGGCACCGAGGACGAGGAGCCAGCGAGTGTAGGACGGGAAGAGAGACCAGAGGCCCTGGAATAAAAGAACTGCTACAGCGAGGAAGGTTCCAATTGATAGAAGTCGCCCGCTAATGATAAGAATGAGCTCCCAGCTATTCCGCTCCTGTATTGCGGAGAGAGATAGGAAGTCGAGTGTAAGCAGAGTGGCCATTGTGATGAGCCAGAAGATCCCGTTGAAACGCCACCCGCGGGGGAGGGCATCTGGGGAAGAGGGTGGGGTGGCTGGCTCTATTTTCGTGTTTCGCAGGATATGAACACTCCCTGCAATGAGAATTATCAGCCATGGAAGCATGGCGGCGAGAGCGGCCCAATAGAGAGCCTGAGGGAATGCCGGTAGCAGGGAGAGAAGCAGGAGCAGGATTGTCGCCCCGTGGGAAATCAATGCGATTCGATGTGCCCTTGGCTCTGATGGACGGCTCCGGTTAGCATGATGATAGAGGCGGTTAAGAGTGCCCATGATGATTACCCCGAGAATCATCGCGCCAGTAGTCAGCAAAATGTTATAGCCGAAATTACCCGGCCCCATTTTCAGAGTGACTTGAAATGGGGATTGAAACAGAAGAATTCCTGTGACCCATGACAGGGTAAATACAAGATCCCAGTTAGGTGGTCGAGAGCAACGCGGGATCGATTCGTGACCCATGGGTTTCTTAGTTTCGGTGAGAGGGGGAAGGGGCGAGTGTCCCACTCTTTTTCATGGATGCAAGAGGATCTGGATGACATCCAACTTGCAAAGGTTCGTTCTTGGTGTTTTTTACACGTTCTTCATGCCGACTTACGATTATCTATGCGAAGAATGCGGACACCGCTTCGAGTTTTTCCAGAGCATGAATGATGAAAAGCTGCGTGATTGCCCGAAGGATGATTGTGATGGGCCGGTGAAGCGATTGCTGGGTACGGGCGCAGGGATCATCTTCAAGGGAGGCGGATTTTATGAGACGGATTACCGTAGCGAATCCTATAAAAGTGGGGCCAAGAAAGAGTCAGAAGCGTCAAAGCCGAAGGAATCAAAATCATCTGATGCCTCCGGCTCGGGATCAAAGGGTGACAGTGGGGCGGGTAGTGGCGGGAGCTCATCCAAGTCAGATTGAACGAATCAAGGTGCTCCTTGCGGTCTGAGTTCTCGACAGCTTCACCGCGATACGA
>DFWB01000252.1 GCA_002380675.1 Akkermansiaceae bacterium UBA4145 | reverse complement strand
CGCTGAGCCCGCACCCGCTGAGCCTGCCCCACCAGCGACACCGCCTGTACCCAAGCCTCCCGCGCCTCCGGTTCCCAAGAGCCAGCCCGCTCCGGAAGATGTGGCCGCTCCGCCAGAGGGCGCTGAGAAAACCGAATCGGGCATTTCCTCCAGAGTTCTTCAGGAAGGAACAGGAACCAGTCACCCCAAGGCAGATGAAAAGGTAAGGGTGCACTATTCTGGATGGCAGACGGATGGCTACAATTTTGACAGCTCACTGAGCCGGGGTGTTCCCGCAACCTTTGGGTTGAATCAGGTCATCAAGGGGTGGACTGAAGGAGTGCAGCTGATGGTTGAAGGAGAGAAACGCCGCTTCTGGATTCCTGGCGAGCTCGCTTACGGTAAGCTGGAGGGAGAGCTTCCACCCATCGGGGAGAACGGAAAGCGCCCGGGAAGTCCTCTCGGACAACTGTGTTTTGATATTGAGCTGATCAAGATTCTTCGCCCTCATCCGACTCCTGAGAATTTGACAGCAGCACCGGAGGATGCTGCCGCCAATCCCTCCGGGGTCGCTTCCAAGGTCATCAAGGCCGGAACTGGTGAAGCGAAGCCGAAGCCCACGGATAACGTGCAGGTTCATTACACGGTCTGGACGACGGACGGAAAGGTTGTAGACAGCACTCTGCCTAATGAGCGGCCAAAGATTCTCCCACTAAAGCGGACAGTCAAAGGCTTCACAGAAGGAGTGCAGATGATGGTTGAGGGCGAAACGAGGAGGATCTGGGTGCCAACAAACATGGCCTACGGAGCTGCTCCGCCTCCTACTGCGCCAGAGGGCATGCTGGTATTTGAGGTAGAACTACTAAAGATCCTCAGTAATTGAGGATCTTCCCTCGCTTCCGCGAGGCGAATAGCCCGTGGATTCGAGCCGCGGGCCTCAAGCTGTACTTGCGGACCGCTACCCCGGGCTGGCTGAACTGATATTCATGGGCGAGAGGACAGAAGAGAAATCAGGCGCCCTGCTTGAAATGCGGGAGATCGATAAGTTCTTCCCGGGAGTGCAGGCTCTCAAGGGGGTCAACCTCGATTTGTATTGCGGAGAAGTCCTTGCGCTTCTCGGAGAGAATGGAGCAGGGAAAAGTACCCTGATTAAAATTCTGGGTGGAGCTCATACTCCAACAGGTGGAGCCGTTCTGGTAGAAGAGAGAAAGGTGGACTTGTCGACGCCTAATGCGAGCCAGGCGGCAGGAATCGGGATTATCTATCAGGAATTCAATCTGGTGCCGCACCTTAGCGCGCGAGAAAATATCTTTCTTGGGCAGGAAAGAGGAAGGGGAGGCTTTATCGACGCTGGAGAGGAGCGCCGGAAGGCGCTCGAGCTCTTCGGGCGATTGGGGACCTCGATTGACCCTGAGCAGCGATGCGCTGAGATGACGGTTGCACAGCAGCAGGTCGTTGAGATTGCCAAGGCCCTGTCCCAGAATGCCCGGATTCTCGTGATGGACGAGCCGAGTGCCACCCTCACGCCCAAGGAGGTAGAGCGGCTCCTCGGGATTGTTCGAGAATTGAAAGCACAGGGGCTAGGAATTATCTACATCAGTCACCGACTGGAAGAGGTCTATGAGATTTCAGATCGAATCATGGTGCTGAGGGACGGTGGACATGTTGCGACCAAGCCAACGGGAGAGCTTGGACGAGAGTCTCTCATCGAGCTCATGGTAGGTCGAAAGCTGGAGAATGAGTTTCCCTCGCACGAGTCTCGGATTGGTGATGAGCGCCTTGAAGTCAGGGGATTGAACAGAGGGTCAGCGGTACGTGATGTGTCTTTTTCGGTTCGCGCAGGGGAAATCCTGGCCCTCACCGGCCTTGTCGGTGCGGGGCGGACAGAAACTGTCCGCCTCCTTTTTGGGGCAGATCAGCCGGATTCTGGGTCAATATCCCTTGATGGGGAGGCTCTGCACCTGAACCACCCCCGTCAGGCGATTCAGGCGGGTATCGGCCTGCTGACGGAGGACCGCAAGGGGCAGGGACTCGTTCTTATGCACTCGGTAAGGGAAAATTTTGGTCTTCCCAATATGGAGGAGTTTTCCCGCTGGGGGATGGTCGACAGGAAACATGAGCGAACGAGCTTTGGTAAGTTCGTGGATTCCCTGCGGATCAAGGTGCCGCATCAGGAGGAGCTGGCTCAGAATCTCTCCGGGGGAAATCAGCAAAAGGTGGTTCTTGCGAAATGGCTTCAACAGAATTGCGAGGTCATCATTTTTGATGAGCCCACCCGGGGAATAGATGTGGGCTCCAAATATGAGATTTACCTTTTGATCCAGCAGCTGGCAGCAGAGGGCAAGGTGATCATCATGATCAGCTCCGAGTTGCCTGAGGTCCTGGGCCTGGCCGACAGGGTCCTCGTCATGCATGAGGGAAAGATCACCGGGGAGATCACCGATGTCCGCAGCGCTACGCAGGAGGATATCATGAGCCTGGCGGTCGCTTGAGGCCGCCAGGGTGTGTGGATCACAGGCTTTTCTCAGTCCTTCTGCTGAGCGTTGGCTTTGAGGCGAAGGGCATTAAGGGCGATAAATCCGGTGGCATCATCCTGGTTGTAGGCTTCTTCGGCGCCACCCTCCATGGTGGCTACATCCTCGCTGTAGAGCGAAAGTGGTGAACGTCGTCCCGCATTCATGATGTTGCCCTTGTAGAGCTTCAGCCTGACCTCGCCGGTAACGGTTTGCTGCGTCTCGGTTACCAGGGCTTGCAGGGCGAGGCGCTCGGGAGCGAACCAGAATCCATTGTAGACCAGCTGGGCATACTTGGGGATGAGGCTGTCGCGCAGCTGCATGGCCTCGCGGTCCATGGTGAGGGTTTCAAGATCTCGATGAGCGGCAAGAAGGATTGTGCCTCCCGGGGTCTCATAGATTCCCCGAGATTTCATGCCGACAAATCTGTTTTCCACAATGTCGACCCGCCCGATGCCATGCTGGCCGCCGAGGGTATTGAGAACTCGCATGATTCCGTAGGGGCTCAGAAGGGTATATCCGTCTCGTTCACCCTCGACATTGACGTCCTCGAGGCTGGAGAGGATCTCGTCCATTCCTTCGCACTGGAATCCCACCACATTGCCTTTGTCAAAAAGGAGCTGGAGGTAGAGAGGTTGATCGGGCGCTTCCTCAGGGGAGACGGACAGGACATACATCTCGCGGTCTGCCTCCGTAGTTCCATCATACCATGGATCTTCCAGCATGCCGGCCTCGAAAGAAATATGGAGGAGGTTCCGATCCATGGAGTAGGGCTTTTTCAGAGAGGCCTGCACCGGAATGTTATGAGCGTCCGCGTAGGCAATCATCTCGGTTCGGCCGGGGAATTGCTTACGAAAGCGCTCCTGGCGCCACGGAGCAATGACCTCAACCTCGGGTGCGAGGCTTGCTGAGCTGAGCTCAAACCGAACCTGGTCGTTGCCTTTTCCTGTTGCTCCATGGGCGATGGCATCCGCTTCTTCAGCAAGAGCGACGTCGAGCATACCCTTTGCGATACAGGGGCGTGCGATGGAGGTGCCCAGAAGGTAGCGCCCCTCATAGACCGCATTGGCCTGAAACATTGGGAAGATATAATCCCGGGCAAAGGCCTCCCGGAGATCGCCGATGAAGCATTTGCTGGCACCGGTATTGAGGGCTTTTTCCTCGAGGCCATCGAGCTC
>DFWB01000202.1 GCA_002380675.1 Akkermansiaceae bacterium UBA4145 | reverse complement strand
AGCCAGTGGGACGCCTGCCCCGCGGTTGCCCCACCGCACGAACCAAGCGTGGTATCGCAACCCAACTGGGTCACTATTCTGGGTTTGAGACTCCCAATAAGCGCGTTGGCAAGCTGAGCTATTGTTCTGGTTCGTCGTTCACGACCGCCTTTTTGCCTCCCTGAATGGCAGAGATCACCGCTGCAGCTTTTTTTACTGCCGCTCCATCAGGAAGAACCTCCACCTCCACGTGAAAATGCTTCGCCTTACCGGGGGCAATCGTTTTCACGCGGCCACGCTCTCTTTCGACCGAACGATTATAGGGAAAGCCCGAACCCGGCTCCAACCCGGTTACATAACCCTTCTCACCCACATCTGTATTTTTCCAAAGCGTGAAGAAGGGAAGACTGTCCACATTATAAGACATCGCCACGCCCTGAGAGGCAGCAGCGTTGTGGAGCATCACGGTTGTTCTCCCCTTTGCCCCCGAATTCAACTCCATGCAATAGACCGTTTCTCCGTAGTCCTTGGTCGGACCGTAGTAGACTTGGTAATCCTCCAGTTCCTCCACGGCACGCTCGTCAAAGGGAGTCACACTTTTGACCGGGGCAATAAAACGAGACCCTTTTTCCAGAAGAGGCTCCCCATAATTGGCATGGTAGATGATCTCAAACTCCTGAGGACTGGAGCCCCGGTTCGTGAGAGTATCGTCAAAGCGCACCGAAGTGCTTCCTATTTCGGTCGAGATGTCCGTGACCATTTCCAGATTCACAAACTTGAACATCTTTTCTTCAACCCGGCCCCTCACGTGAATCCGGTTGTTCTTGAGAAAAACCTCCACCTTGGATGCCGGCAAGTTTGAAGCCTTACCGTGGAGGCTGAGCATCTTTTCGTCATCCTCACCCGGGTGACCCGCAAACTCATATCCGCATCGGGTCATCCACTCGTTGAATCCATCAAGCCACCCCAGACCACCACGGTCTGCCGGGTTAATGAAAAGAGGATTGACCAGCTCCGTAACCGGAGAGTCCCAGCCAAGACGAATGTCCCCACAGTGAAGCTCATGCACGTTCATTCCACGGGTTGGCACCACCGTGAAACGCAACTTGCCGTTGTTAACCTCTACCACATCCACTCCAGCCTGCTTGCCTCCCCGGAGAGTGTATTTCCGTACTGACCAGGCCACATCGCCGTTCTTGCCGACTCCGCCGTCAACCGAGAAGTCTTCCACCCAGGTATTGGTGGAGGTGTCTGTGAGGGTCGCATGGAATTCCTCCGCAAACCCCGGCAAGGCCGAAAGCAGAAGATTGGCGCAGAGAAGGAAAGAGAGAACTGACTTTGGTCTTTTCATGATTACCAGCAAATCAAATCCCATGGTTCAGGGACATGACAAGACAAACTCACTCCCGTAGTGACGACTAGGCGGGAGTGCACCAGGAAAAGCACTCTTTGCAGACCAAGGAATCGGACTAGGGGCCAATCAAGCCTCCACTCTTAAAAACCTGTTTTCCAAGCCACGCCCCCCGTTCCCCACAGAACCTCAGAGAGCCCAGCACGACAGAAAACGAGGAGAGACCAAAGTTCCCGAAGAAGCCCTCCTACTGACAGGCCTCGCACTCACCGCCATTCATCATGGCTTCGATGGAGCAGGCATTTTTCTCCTCAGGAGTATACGTTTTCCCACCGGGTTTTTCGCCCTGAGGAGCACTGTCCTTCTTTAGCTGCACTGTTGCCTTTTCGATATTACTGGCCTGAAGAGTTCGCAGGTAATAGGTCGTCTTAAGTCCAGTTCGCCACGCATGGCGATACATGTGACTCAAAGCCTTCATATCCGGTGAGGCCAGAAACAGATTTACACTCTGGCTCTGATCAATCCACTTCTGCCGGCGAGATGCGGCATCAATGATGAAATTGTAATCTACTCCAAACACCGTGAGGTGTTTCTGCTTCAGACTTTCAGGTATCTCATCAATATCGCTCAACTCCCCGTCAAAATACTTGAGCTGGTCCAGCATGTCGGGGGTCCAGAGGCCTTCCTTCTTCAGATCCTGGACGAGTTGCCTGTTCAGCACTGTGAAATCCCCGCTGAGGTTACTCTTCACAAAAAGGTTCTTGTAGTTCGGCTCAATACACGGGGTAGTACCCATGATATTTGAGATCGTCGCAGTCGGAGCGATGGCAAGGACGTTGGAATTTCGAATTCCATGCTTCATGATTTTCTCCCGAACAGGTTTCCAGTCCATTTTACCGCCACGCGGAACGGTCACAGCATCACCTCGCTCGTCTTCCAGAAGATCCAGAGTGTCCTGAGGAAGGATTCCCCGATCCCATTTGGAACCCTTGTAGCTTGAATAGCTGCCACGCTCAGCCGCCAGGTCACTTGACGCACCGTAAGCATAATAGGCTATCGCCTCCATGAACTCATCGTTGAAGGCTACCGCTTCGTCGCTGGCAAAAGAGAGATCCTTCTTAAACAGCGCGTTCTGGAGTCCCATGACACCCAGACCGATCGGCCGGTGACGGCTGTTCGCTGTCTGCGCCGCATCGGTCGGGTAGAAGTTGATGTCGATGACATTGTCCAAGGCCCGAATCGCGACGGTGATTGTTTCACTCAGCATTTCGTGATCAAGCATGCCGTCCTTGGTCACATGGGTGTCCAATACGACAGAACCTAGATTACAGACCGCGGTCTCGTCATCACTGGTATTGAGGGTGATCTCCGTGCACAGGTTCGAGGAGTGAATCACCCCTACGTGGTCCTGAGGGCTACGCACATTGCAGGGATCCTTGAAGGTGATCCATGGGTGCCCTGTCTCAAAGAGCATCTTGAGCATTTTTTTCCAGAGATCGATAGCCTTGACCTTACGACTCCAGATTTTCCCCTCGGCGGCCTTTTCCTCATACTCCTGATAACGCTGTTCGAAGGCTTTCCCGTAGAGATCATGAAGGTCGGGACACTCATTGGCCCTGAGAAGAGTCCAGTCCTCTCGTGCCTCCAGCCGCTTCATGAAGAGATCCGGAATCCAGTTCGCGGTATTCATGTCGTGCGTCCGCCGGCGCTCATCCCCGGTGTTCACCCGCAGCTCAAGAAAATCTTCAATGTCATTGTGCCAGCTCTCGAGGTAAGCGCAGCCTGACCCTCGGCGCTTGCCACCCTGATTAACGGCGACCAGTTGGTCATTGTGTAATTTGAGGAAGGGTATGACTCCCTGGCTTTCGCCGTTTGTCCCCTGAATGTAGGCACCAGTCCCCCGAACGCTTGTCCATGATCCCCCCAGGCCTCCGGCCCACTTGGAAAGGAAGGCATTTTCAGAGATTCCTCTTATCATGATGGACTCGATGGAATCATCGACCTTGTAAAGATAGCAGGACGACAGCTGGGAATGGAGTGTTCCGGAGTTAAAGAGTGTTGGGGTGGAAGAGCAGAACCTCCGGCCCTTGTAGAGCTGGTAAAGTCGAATAACCCAATCCTCCCGATCTTGTTCCTCTGCCTTGAAGAGTCCCATTGAGACCCGCATCCAGAAAAATTGAGGGGTTTCGATCCTCCTTGGCTTCGCAGAGGTCTTATCTACTACGAGATAACGATCGTAGAGGGTCTGGATACCCAGGTAATCAAAATCGAGGTCTGCGGAGGGGTCGAACGCATCCGAAAGACGCTCCAGATCGTAGCGCTCAACAAGTTCAGGGCTGATTCTCTTAATCGCGACTCCGTGCTTCAGGTAGCGCCGAAACTGTTCCTGGTGCGCGGCCTTTAACGAGGCAATCCCATCCCGCTGAATCGACCAGTCGAGGACCTCTTCGTAAATATAACTGAGTAGAATCCGCGCAGCAAACTTGGCGAAATCGGCGTCCTTCTCAATCAGGGACTTAGCGTTAAGAACAATGGTTTTCTGCAACTCGCCCTCCGCGATCTCGGCTCCGATCGACCTTCGAAGTTCGAACTCGATCTCTTCCTCGCTGAGACAGAGATTCAACCCAATCATTCCAAATTGAATTCGTTTCTTGAGTTCCGTTCCGTCCCAGAAATCACTCTGCCCGTCCTCCCGCGTCACCACTACCATGGAGTCCTGATTAGGATCCTCGGTCGCTTCAGCCTGATGGATCTTCCTTACTTCCGCACGCTGGATCCGGTAGGACATGTAGGCCCTCATGACCTCATACTGTCCCTGTCGGCCCAGTTCTTCCTCCACAAGATCCTGCACATCCTCGATATGCACGAAGGCCGAATCTCCTCCCCGCACTCTCTTGGTGACCCCATGAGCAATTCGTGATGCGGGCTCAGGGTCCTTGCGCAGGTCAAGGAAGGCTTTACGGACCGCGGTCTCGATCTTCGTTTCACTCCACGGCACGACATTTCCGTTCCGGCGAATGAGCCGGACCGGCATGAGATGTGGGTCTTCACTGACCAGGATTTCCCCATTCTTCTCATAACTCCTCGCAAAGAGCAGAGACTTCGCAACGTCGTGTGCATCGTTTTCGATCAGAGCCTTCTCGATAAGGAGGTTCAGATCATTCTGGCTCAGCTTAATCGTGCCCCCACGTTGCACCTGCTGCATGAGGCTTTTGGCAACACTGAAGGCTACGGCCGTAACGAAATTACGATTCTCATCGTTAAAGATTCTCTCCTCCTGCTCCTGCCGCGAAAGAAGAAGATCGGTGAGCGCTTCCCCAATGGTATCGGTCACATCCGCCAGGGAAAATTGCACCTCCCCAGCACCCCGCGTTACAATGATTTCGGGTATTGGAGCACGGTGCTCACTTGCGAGGGACTCACGCCAATTGTAGCGCTGACAACTCGTTTCGTCGCCATGCCGATTCGCAATGACTTGCTTCAGCGCGATGTCTTCCTCGAGGGTAATGGATCTATACATAAAAGGTCTTTAGGGTGTGAAGGCTCACGTAAGGGTTGGAACGGTTAGCTGGTCTGCTTGCGGAAGCGTGGTAATAAGAGAAAATTTTAGATGTGGCAGCATAGGTAGCTTGGTGACGAAAGAGGCCGCCTGACTTCCTCTTCGCCGGGATTCCCGGCTACCCGCTTTCAAATCGTCCTAGAGGTCGTCGTCACTATACCCTGCATGCTCCAGGGCTGAAGATTTCTGGTACTCAGTCACACGACCTTCAAAGAAGTTCTGCTCCTTCTTGATATCCATCATCTCAGCAAGCCAAGGGAAAGGGTTGGAAGCATTCTCGTGGAGAGGATCAAGGCGGCAGTTCACAAGACGCCGGTCACCTATGTAATCGATATACTGCTCAAAGTCGGACGCGTTAAGGCCTACTGCATCCACTGGCAGGCAATCCCGGATAAATTGCTTTTCCAGAGCAACACCCTCCCGCATCGTTTCGCGAAGGTCGTTTCGGAATTCTTCGGTCCAGATATCAGGATTTTCTACGACGAGCTCATTGAGAAGCTGCCGCAGAAGCTCGATGTGATTCGACTCGTCCCGAAGGGTGTAGCGGAACATTTGTCCAATGCCAGGAAACTTGTTCTGCCTGTAAAGGCTCAGGATCATCCCGAAGAGCCCATAGAATTGAGTTCCTTCCATGACCTGCCCGAACATGAACATGTTCTTTGCAAGGGCCTGCTTGTTGTCAGTCGTAGTCAGATCGACATCCCGGCGCATGGCTCGGCTATTGGTAACGAGGAAATTGTTTTTGGCAGTAATCGTAGGAATGTCCTCGAACATGGCTTCGCACTCATGCGGATTGAGGCCCAAAGAAGAAATCATGTAGACTAGGGAATCAGCGTGGATGTTTTCCTCATGAGCGTGACGACCAAGGACCATTTTAAGTTCGGGAGCAGTCACCAGCTCACGAACCACGTGCATGATATTGTCCCCAACGATCCCCTCTGCCGCCGAAAAGTAACCGATCCCCATCTTAATGATCCAGCGCTCGACATCAGAGATCTCGTCGTTCCCCCGCCACTGCTCTACATCCCTCTGCATTGGGATGTCCTCGGGCTCCCAATGGTTGTTTTTCATGGTCTTGTAGAGCTCATACGCCCACTGATATTTCAGGGGGAGAATGTTGAAAAACATGGTGTCCTTCCCATTGATCACGCTTTTGGCAGCAAACGCTTCTTGCGCCTTTTCTTGGTCTAAAACAAAGGATCGATCTCCGATCTGGACTGTGGTGGTTTCTGACATCTTAAATGAGGCGGTTTTCCCGAATTTTCTGCAGGTAGTTAAAGCTTCCGTAATAAATTGGCTGATTGACGCAGCGGTGGAGAGAGTAAGGCCCTTTCATCAATTCCGTCAACGGAATCTTGTCCATATTGTATGATCAAATTATTAACAATACAACATGTTGTGGTTTTGCGGATTCTGCAGCAGTTCGAGATTTTGCTTGCGAGTTCTCTCGCCCGAGCAAATCAGGCCTCAAAGATCACTTTCTAACAAGTCACTGGTGCAGACAATCCGGTGCAAAAAAATGAAAGAAGTCCAAACGTAGACCCGGTCACTCACATTTTACAAAAAGACGCCTCCTAGCACACCCCAATTTGGGGATCTTCGCGGTTCCAAGCCTTGAAATGCCGCGTTTCGTTTATTCAAAAAATTAAATTTCTAACAAAACCGACAAATCTCGCTAATTTTAACGCAATTGAGGTAATCAGTCTCTACTGCCTGAGATGCCACCCCAATGGGCCCAGATCCATCGGGGCTCTGCTTCATCAGGCCTCAGCGAACCAGCTAGGATCCACGAGGAGAGCACAAGGAGCCCTCAACTTGGACTACGGAGAGATCAGAACTCCCAGTTATACTTGTCTAGGCCACAAAGGCACGCCGCCAGAAGTTTGATTGCTTCTGCGACGTCGTGCTTGTTGCACATCTCAATGACTTGGTGGATGTGACGAGTAGGTAAAGAAACTGCCCCGGCGATTGAACCGCCCGGGGTCATTCTTTGCAAGGAGGCGGTATCCGTTCCCCCGGCCCTGAGGATCTCAGGTTGCCATTCGATTTTCTTTTCATCTGCGACGGTTTTCATGAACTCCACCATCCGTTGGTCACAGATCACCGATGAGTCCATGATCTTGATGGCCACTCCCTCTCCGAGCCTGGTGCATTGCTCCTGAGGTTTCGCCCCCGGAGTGTCGAAGGCTATAGTCGTATCCAACCCAAAACTGAAATCAGGCTGGATCTCCAGAGTTGAAGCTTGGGCTCCGCGCAGTCCAACCTCTTCCTGAACCGTAAACACCCCATAAAAATCGTAGGCTGGTTTCCGCCGGCTCTTCTTGAGCGCTCGTAATGTCTCAATCAGGAGAAAGACCGAAGCCCGGTTATCCAGAGACTTGACGTTGACGCAATCTCCCATCTCAACCAGTTCACGCTCCCTCGTGATTGAATCACCAACCGCTACAAGCTTCTCCACTTCACTTCGCTCCAGTCCGAGGTCAATAAAGTAGTCCTCAAGCTTCGGAGGCTTGTTTCGCTCCTCGGGACTCATGATATGAATGGGCTTCGACCCCATCACGCCAATGAGGTCCTCGCGACCATGCACAAGGACCCGTTGTGAAGTCAGGGTTTTGGGATCAAATCCTCCCAGAGGGTTGAAGCGTAGAAACCCATCGTTATCGATGTGAGTGACAATAAAACCGATTTCGTCCATGTGGGCCGCGGCCATGGACTTCATCTCCGAGGATCTTCCGCGTTTAAGGGCTATCACGTTGCCTATCGCATCGACTCTTACGTCATCCGCTAGACCATCCAGTTCTTCCAGCACTACATTGCGAATCCGCGTCTCAAAACCGGGAGCTCCCGGCTCCTTACAGATACGCGACAGTAACTCTACATCGATAGGCATAAGAGGACTCTATGTCTCGTTCTTGACAAGTCCACCCCCATCAGGCGCTATCCTTGCGTGCTGCAGTTACTTGCTCGTCTGCTCCTCCTGCTCGCTGCTGTAGTTGTGGTTGAGGGGCACCTTATGATTGGGCAATCCGTAGCGTGGCTTACGATGATCACGGACCGGGCACCCACTCATGGTCTCCAAGACTCTATCGAGACTACATTTTCCGGAAAAAATCCCTGTGAGATTTGTTACCTCCTCCAAACCGAGCGTAGCAGGCACAGGGAACACAGCTCCATCCCCGAGGCTACCACCATGGCCAAAATGATTCCGCTCAGGGTATCCGCGGCAAGCCTCCTCTTTCCTCCCGCACGCTTTCCGCATACTCTTCCCTATTCCACTTCCGTTAAATCCCAATGGCAGGGTGATATTCCACACCCTCCTCCATGGGTAGTGTAAGACCGCACTTCACTTTCCGTAAGGCCTCCGCGTAACGCTCAGGCCTCCGCGCTCTCTTAAAATTGCGCCCGGGTGTTTCCCCGGACGCGAGGAAGGATGCAGTTATTCCTTCCCAAAAATTTAATTTAACACACTACCCAATGAAAATTTCTCATCTTATTTCTTTTCTCTTCATTCCCGTCGCCTTCGCTCACACAGAAGGCGACTCCTGGTCCTCGGACCGTCCAGATAGCCATGCCCCAATTGGAGTCATGGGTGACCATACTCACAAAGCCGGTGAGTTCATGCTCTCCTATCGCTATATGTTCATGCGCATGGAAGATAACTACGTTGGTAGCGACACTATCGCGAACACGAGTTTCGCGGGACCGCCCCCCGCTCCATACCGTGTCGCTCCCATCGACATGGACATGGAGATGCACATGATAGGTGCGATGTATGCCCCTACAGATCGCCTGACCCTGATGGGCATGCTCAACCTTGTGGATCTCTCCATGAATCACAGCAATCTAGCCAACGGGATGCAGTTTCGAACTGAATCATCAGGCCTTGGGGACTCCTCTCTATCGGCCCTCTACCACTTCTGGGGCGGAGAGGGACAGTATCGGAACCAGAGAGCCCACCTCGGCCTCGGTATTCTTCTGCCCACTGCTGAAGTAGATAAAAGAGATTTTATCCCCGGACCGGGAGTTACCCGGCTTCCCTATCCTATGCAACTGGGCGCGGGGAGTTGGGGAATCTCCCCCTCCCTGACCTACCTGGCACAGGAGCCCGACTGGTCCTGGGGCGGGCAAGTCAGCTCAAAGATCTATCTCGGAGATAACGGAGAAGATTATCGGCTCGGAAACAACTGGCAAGCTACCGCGTGGGCAAGTCGCCAGATTACGGAAGGGATCAGTGTCTCAGCCCGGTTGAATGGCTCTACATGGGGAAACATCAGGGGCCGCGATGCGAGCCTCATGCCTCTCCCGGTTCCAACTGTTGATCCGAAACGACGCAGTGGGTCCCGTCTCGATGGTTCTGTAGGAGTGAACATGCAGATTCCTGGAACCGGAGCACGTATCGCGCTTGAGGTAGGAACGCCCCTCTGGCAGGACCTCGAAGGCCCCCAACTGGGAACCGAATGGTGGACAGTCCTTGGTGCCCAGTTCGCATTCTAGACAAGCTGGATTGAAGTCATTCACGCGGGGCCGTGGGTTTAATCCCGCGGCCCCTTCTGTATCCAGATATGCTCTCCCGTCATAGCCACGCGAAAGAGCGTTATCTTCTCAAATCCGAAACACCTTACTCAGGCTTCTGCAGCTTCAAGGTATCTCCAAATTCTCCCTGAACCGCGATAAGACGACTCCACAATCTGGCCACTACGTCCTTCAGCGCTGGGTCGTCGCTTTTCATTAGATCGTTGGTTTCATAAGGGTCTTCCGAAACCTTGTAGAGACGCAGCATGTTGTT
>DFWB01000173.1 GCA_002380675.1 Akkermansiaceae bacterium UBA4145 | reverse complement strand
GGATCAATACCCATAGCCAGCAGATCGTCATTGCTGGGATTTGGCTTGGGAGCGCTGTTTGAAGGCTTGCTCATAAGGGATATGCTAATAGTAACACTGTTAGAGGCAATCTGGGTGTGTTTGGCTTGCGGCTGCCGGGGGCGGCGTCTTAACGATCCGAATCACCGTCGTTAGGATCAACAGGGCGCGTTGGAGGGTTGAACGCAGTTCTCTCCTGAGCTAGAGCAATCTGGACAAACTTCTTTCGGATGTCTATTGGCTATTCCTCACTAATGCGCAGAAAAAGCTTCGGCCTACTCAGTGGAAAAACTCGTTCAATATTTGCACCAATACCCGGGACTCCGAATTCTCTAATGATCCAGTTTTGGAGATTCTCAGACTCCTCGATCCGGCAGAACTTGCCACTCGCACTTGATTAGCGGATCCAGGTTTGGGCGATATTTTTCAAGTCGAGCGAGGGGGAACCTTTGGCGAAGGCTTTGTTTTCGAGGGATGCAATTTCGGATTGGAGTGACCCTTTTTTATCGTCGGGAACTGTTTCTTCAAGGCGGCGTAGCCAATGGAGGAGACTGACCGGCGTGAGTTGGGAGGGGAGAGCGGGTCCGGTTTCGCTATCTTCTTGATTGAGATTGGCATTGCGGTGTTCAGACCAAAGCCAGCCGGCAAGAGCGGTAATGATGGCTACGATGCCAAGAATCCAGGCCCAGAGATAGGAGGCTGGTGTTACTTCGAGGGCGATCGTTTCTCCCACGGAGAGAAGGTCAATATCATCATAGCGCTGGCGGAGGATGGCGTCTTCTTTGGCGAGCGAAGAGGCGGCAGCCTTGGTTGGCGATGGGAAGGTGAAGCTCGTGGGAATTGTGTCGCCCTTGGGCTTTAGGGTAAGGCGATATTCGTGGCTCGAGTAGGGAGCGCCATCGTCGGTTTGAGTGGTGAGCTCATCGATCTGAAGATCCTGATCCTCGGTTTCCACAACTTCGAATCCGGTTGGGGGTAGTTCAATGAGGCTGGCGAGAGACGGCATCAGTCCTTCGCCTTTGGTTTTGATTTCGAGATGCCAGTTTCCATCTTCGACGGCGTCGCGTTCGTCGAGAGTCATGGTTAGCTTGAGCTCGCGGAACGGACGGGTGGTGGGTTCGGCGGCGGAGTCCAGTGGAAGCTGCGCCGAGCTGATGGGGAGAACGACGTGCCCGGAGGTGTCGAGGAAATCGAGATCGATTTTGAGCGGTGGAATGGAATCGATTTGCGGTCCTTTTGATTTGAGAAGGAAGTAGGAGTAAGGGGTAGTGCGCCAACCGGGCCGGGTGGAAGTGTGGGATTCGACTTTAGCGGTGTGGAAGGTGACGGAGATGACTTCGAAGCTTTCTTCGAGGGCAGTGCGGGCCGCTTTCTCAAACTTGTCGCGGTAGTCCTCGGTGGGACGGCCGAAGTTGTAGGAGTAGCCCGACGAATTATTCTGGTTTTGCAGGTAGCGCTGGAAGCCGCCGGACTCGCGTTCGATCTCGCGGGTGTGGTGGAGGTTGACGAAGAGACCGAAGGCTTCGCGGCCGACTTTGGTGTCTCCGTCGAGAGATGCGACGAGTTCGATTTCGGTGACGAGGTCTTTGTAGTAATCGAAGATTTCGGAGGAGGTCTCCATCTCTTCGTGTTCGCCGGTGATGTTCAGGGCGGCTTCGAGGAAGCGGAACTTGAGGTCGGGTGGGACGTTTGTGATGCGCGAGTTGAGAGTTTGGGCGAACTTGGTCATATGCCGTTCACCGGCTTCGCCGGGGAGATTTTCCAGCGCGGTTTTGATTTTGGAAAATTCGGAGGAGACCGGTTGATGGTGATTCTTGAGCGTTTCAAGGAGAGGTGAGCCCAGTGCTGCGAACAACCAGGTTTCGAAGACAGCGGTTGATTCCTCGGATTCTTTTTCGAGGGGAAGTGAATCGGCGTAAATTTGCGCGGCTTCCGCGAGGTTATCAAGAGCGCCGCGTTTCGTGGCGGAGTGATCGGCTTGGGGCTTTTTTGCGGAGAGGTAGTTCGACCTCTCGTAAGTCAGGGCAGCCAGTTGGGTGAGGAGGCGGCTCGATTCCGGAAACTTCAGGCTGGCGGCATCGGCGACGTTGAGGGCCATGGTGTAGCCTTCGAGCACTTGCTGGTCTTTTTCCTTATCGGTGCGTTTGGTTTTATACTGCTCTTGTAATTTTGGGTTCGGCCACAGGGCCGCGAGATTGATGCGCATCCGCTCGATCAGGGAGGCGATGGTGTCGGGGTCTAATTTTTGAAGATCTCCGAAGACGCTTTCGAGTGATTCAAGACGCCAGACCTCGGCTTTTGAATGGACCGTAATGAAGGCGGCTGACAATTCCTTGTCGAAGGATTCGTCTAACTCGAGAGCGCGAATATCATTGATGAGTTCGGCAAGTTCTTTGAGGTTTCGCTCTTGCTTCGAGCGAGTGAGCGGGATGGTTTGGGCGCGGCTGTTGTATCCGAAGTAATAGGAATAGGAGGAACGGTAGCTTTGGTTTTGATTGGGGTTATGGTTTTGCGCCCAGACGTTGATGAGGTCTTGCACGAGGCTTTTTGCCTTTTCGGGGCGCTCGGTCGCGACCTGTTTGATGTATGGGAATGCCTTTCGGTGTTCTTTGACTTTGAGATAAAGTCCGGGGATCTTTTCGAGCAGGGCAAGCCGCACGGTCTCATCGATGGCGGAGATCCACTTTGCAGATGGGACAATGTCGAGAAGGTCGCCGATGGGAATGGGGCTGGCCTTCTCGCGGCTGCTGACGGTGGTCTGGCTGCGCTGGCTATAGAAGCGGTTTCCCCAGGGGTCGTATTGGGCCTGAGGACGCATGGAAGTTGATCGGTCGAGCCGCGCGGAAAGGTCGGCTTCGAAAATCCAGTTGAGGGCATAAATGGTGAAGAGGCTCTTCCACTGAGTTAAGTCGATGTCTTCGTTTGCGAGAACGGCTTCAGCGGCATTGCTTTGGAGTCGGTTTTGCTGGAGTCGGAAGTTGGCACTGCGGACGCCGCGGGATTGGGAGCCGAGAGTTCCTGCGGCGGCGAGAATTTCAAAACCTTCGCCCTCGGGGTCGGAGAAGGTTTTCTTGAGCCAATCCTGACCGGAGCCTTCCTCGAGATCAGAGACCAGAGAGACCGCGCGGTAGAGAGCTTCGGCGCGGTCGTTGGCGGAGGCTTCGGGATTTGAGAGGACCTCGATGGAGAGTTCCCAGGCTTTGGGAAGGTGTTTTTTGCCGAGGTTCATTTGGTGGGACTCGGCATGGTAACGGGAGAGCAGGTTGAGTGCTTGGTAGGATTTTTCGGTGCGGGCTTCTTCGAGGTCAGGGAGGAAGTCGCTCGATTCCTCGACGTGCTTGGAATCGAGAAGTAAGGCGGTAGTGGCCAGCCGCTGTGCGAGGTCGGTCTTGCCGAAGTAGCGGTTTCCCTGTGCAAGTCTGGCGAAGAAGGTGGGCGTTGGATTGCTCGGTATAAGCTTGGCGAGGCGGCCGATTTCGACGATCTCCAGCGCGGTGGGCGCGGCATCCGACAATGCGAGAACGTCGTCAACAGAGAAGTAGTTTTTCTGTGAGACGGTGCGGGCGCCTACTGCGGTGAGCTCCGGTCGGGGGTGAACCTGCACCGGCATGCCCAAAGAGGTGAGCAGTTTGCTGTAGGTGGTTTTGGCGAGAGGTTCTGGGAGTTCGGCGAGAAAGTCTTTTACTTTCCCCCAGTGACCGAGGACGACACTGCTTTGGAAGGCATCGATTTCTTTTTTGTACTGCTGGCGCTTGAGCTTGTTTTCATCAGATTCCGTCGTGGGCGGGGTGTCGGGTTTTTCTTCAGCAGGTTGTCGGGATTCGCTTTGCATCTTGAGGATGCCGGACGGAGTGCGATCAAATTTCAGTTTGCCGAGAATTTCCGCGCGATAAGCCTCGGGGTCTTTCTTGGAGCTGTCGGTGGCAGCCGGAGGTGAAGCTCCGGCGGCCATGCGGTCCTGAATTTCGGGGGGAAGGCTGGGGGTTCCAGGAGAGACGGGAAAGCCTCGAACGATGACCGATGAAGGGGTCTGGGCGAGAATAGAGCCAGACACGAGGGCAAGTAGGTAGGCAACTTTCATGGAAAAAGATGGAGCAATAGGTGTGAGGTGATTTGGGAAAGACTAGCTACCGGAGCCATCTGGTGGAGGTCCGGATCCGGCTCCACGGGCATCTTGAGGTTTCTTTCCGGAAGGCTTGGGACTTGGGCGACCGCCCGAGCTGCATCCTTTTCATTGATTGGGGATGGGAAGGCCGTAGAGCTCGGCCGGGTCCATGCGGGCGAGCCGAATGGCGGATTCGAGATCGTCGGCGGAGGTCTTGGCGAGATTGGAATCGGTAGCAGTCTCGGCGAGGAGTTTATACTCCTGACGGGCGGCTTCAATTTCCGGTTCCCAGTCGGCGTCGGGAAGACCCTCCAGCTTCATGAGGTAAGTCATGTAGTAGCGTGAGTTGGCAAGAGCGGACCGTGTTTCATCGCGGAGGGCTTGATCGGAATCGGGATCTTCATCGAGACGGATCATAAGTTCGGCAAGTTCTTCGCGGGCTTCGGGAAGTTTCTTGTCGAGCATCTTGGCTTTCGCGATTTCGAGCTCGAGCCGACGCGAGAGATGGGTTTCGTCGTCGGGTAGTTTACCGATGGCTTCGGACCAATTTTTGATTGCTTCCGTGTAGTCTTTTTCAGCGACAGATGTTTCGGCCTTCTCGATGAGTGTGCGGGCATCATCGCGTTCGAGATGTTCTTGGCCCGGGCCGTAATGCCAGGCGGCAAAGCCGAGCGGCACGAGGAGCCAGAGGGTTAAAAGGACGATTTTCATGATGGATTGATTTCTGGTGAGAGGTTCGGGCGGTTTTAGTCGGCGGTGCTCCGCGCATTTGAATGGTTAATAAGATAGAGGAAAAAGGGCAATGAGGCGACGAGGAATGATGATACGGCAATGGTAATAAGGGCATATTCACGAATAGTGAGTTCCTCTTCTTCAGTGCCGACTTTGAGCGAGCCAAGACTGCGCAAGGTTGCGGTGGGGACATGCTTAATGTTTCCGTCATGATATTCCCCGCCCATGCGGTTGGCGATTTCCCGGAGGGTGGAGACGTCCTGGCGGGATTGACGGCCATCGATGAAGGATCCTTTCATGGGATCGCCAACGCCGACAACGAGAACTCCACCGACGGAGGGCGGCATGTGCGGCATTCCGGTGGGCGGGACGGTGTCGCCATCGGAGATGACGACGAGAGTGGCGCAATTATTCCGCCATTCCTTGGCGATGACAGCGGCTTCTTCGAGTCCGTCGAAAAGGCGGGTCTTCCCGGATTCGAAAGCGTAGTGCATGGGAAGGTCGTCGAGAATGTTTAGGAGAACTTCGCGGTCACGGGATTCTTTTACGACCGGCTTGGCGCTGGTGTAGGTGGCGATCACGGTGAAGTGCATTTTCTCGTCAGAGACACGCTTGAGGAGCGACTTAATGAGAGAGGAGGCACGGTGTGTCCGCGAGTCGTCGCCCTCTTCTCCGGCATCTTGAAGTCGCATCGAGGGTGAGACATCGAGGACGAGGAGGATGTGCTCACGGTCTTTCACCTCGATGGTTTCCATTTCTGCACGATGGGCCTTTGGTTCGAGATTGTAGAGCGTGGTGAGGGACCAGGCGAGAGCGCCGAGTGCGACGACGCGAATGACTCCGGCAATAAACGGCATGGCCCGGGGAACATTCGGGAGAAGTGGCATGACCCGCTTGACCCGGAGGCCGTGCACGACCTCGGCGGCGGCTGTCACAATGACAGTCGCGAGGGTGATGAGGATGGCGGGGTCCATGAGGTTCACCAGGGGTTGTAGCGAAGACCGAGGAGGGCGAGGAGATAGAGTCCGGCGAGACTCACGGCGGCAATGATGAAGGGTTGAAAATTATCAACGGGATCAGGCGTGAGCCTTTTGATGGGAGCCTGTTTCATGCCGTCGATTTGCTGGAAGACGGCCTTGAGTGATTCGGGATCACCGGCGGAGAAATACTGCCCTCCGGTGATTGAAGAGATGACGGAGACTTCGGCAGGTGGGGAACCTCCGGCGACATGAATGCCAAAAACGGTGATGCCATTTTCTTTAAGGGACTCGGCAATCTCGACGTCTTTTCCGCCATAGAGATCCGAAGACATGCCATCCGTGATAAGGAGAATCATGCGGTCTCCCTCTTCATGGGAAACAAGAACATCCTCGCAGGCATGAAGTGCTTTTCCGATTGAGGTGCCACCGAACGTAGGTGGTAGTTTGCGCGGGTGGAGGAAAGGAGGAGCGCAACGGAAGGCCGAAACATCCGAGGTGAGCGGGATCCAGTGGAGGACGGTGTTGCCAAAGATAGTGAGACCAAAAGAGTCGCCCTTGCGATAGTCGATGAAGCTATTGACCGCTTCGGTAGCGGCTTCAAAACGATCGCCGTCGCCGAACTTGGCGTTCATGGATCCGGAGACATCAATACAGAATTGGATGTTGGTCATTTCACGGGCGGAGCGGGGTTGCTCGAATTTGCGAGGTCCGGCGAGGAGGATAATGCCAAGGACCAGAATGAGGGCTGGTAAGGAAGAGGTGAATCCAAGTAGGATGGTGAGAAGGCGTTGTCGTTGGTGGGGCTGGTGATCGCTGGGAATGGGAACGCCTTGCGCCTTGTGCCGCCACTGGAACGCCAGAAGCCCGATGGGCAACAGGAGAAGCAGGAGGACAAGTGGATGGGCGAAGAGCACGGCGGACTAGGATCGGTAAGGTGCGAGAAGTTGATCGAGATCGTCGGAAGAGAAATCTGGGTTCGGGGTATGGAGCCACTTTTCCAACTTGAGAATGAGAGGTGAGGCTTCGGGGTGTTCGCGAAGATGGCGCAGGACTTGGGCGGGTTCCTGCTCTGAGAGTTCGGGAAGGCGCTCGCGCCAGTGGCCCACGAGGAGTCTTTCCAGCTGCGCTTGATCGTCAGTGGAGAGAGAGTCCCCGGAGGCTTTTTGCACGAGAGGTTTCAGGCGCTCGGCGACGGTGGGAGGCGGGAGTTCTTGAGAGGCGGAGACCTTCTTTTTTCGGAAAGAATAAATGATGATTACGAGCACGATGGCCCAAAGGATACCGAGGACTTTGAGCACGGTGCGGTAGCCGCCAATCTCGGGAACGGATTTGGGAGCGAGATCGGCCGGACGGGGGAGTCCGGGAGGAAGTTCGGTGGTGATGGTGACGGGGATCTTGTGGGTGGAGCTCCCGGATTCGGCGGTGGCATCGCGAAGAAAGTCGCCAAGGTTATAGGTTCCGGCATCGAGACCTTGCACTTCGAAGTTGTAGCGGAAACCGTCCTGCGCAGGCTTGGTTTCAAGGATTTGGACTACGAGTGGAGGCTCGCGGTCGCGCCTGGGAACAGGAACCAGCAGAGGTCCGGCGAGGTATTGGTCCTCGATGACCAGAGGCAAACCAACCCGTTGGGTGGGTGTGTCGGCTGCGTTGCAAAACCCCGTGAGGAAGAGCAAGGCGGTCAGAATAACATTCCTTAGATTTATCGGGAGAGGAGGTTTCGGGATTGCAGGAAAAGGCGGAAATTGGCGAGGAAAGGTCGATGGGTTTCGACGAGGAAATGGTCGATCGAGGCTCCTTGCAGTTCGGAGACCTTGTCTCTGGTCGAAGTGAATTGATGCTTGGAAGGTGCGGTGACGACACGCCGGCTTTCGGCGTCACGCGCGCGGAGGTAGCCGGCTTTTCCAAGCCCTTCTTCGGCTGGATCGCGCATCAGGAGAACGACGAGATCGTGTTGCGCATTCAGAAGCTTCAATGCGGGAATGGCTCCGAGATCGTGGAGATCGGAGATGACAAAGACGAGGGCGCGCTCGCGCAGGGAGGGATTCAGAGCGAGGAGCTTTTTGCTGAGATGTGTTTGTTCGCTGAATTCGAAGTTGCGAAGTTGATGGAGCCAGAGAAGGAGAGTTTCGCGGGAGAGGGATGGCTTTACCTTGAGGTCGCGGGAACCGGCGGCGAGCAGGCCCACG
>DFWB01000135.1 GCA_002380675.1 Akkermansiaceae bacterium UBA4145 | reverse complement strand
CCCTCCTCGATCTGCTTTTCATCGTACTTCACGTCTAACCCTGTCGGAGCAATCCGCATCAGGCCGTATCGCAAAGCGTCAGCTCCATAATCCGACATTAAATCGAGAGGATCCGGCGAGTTCCCAAGGGTTTTCGACATCTTTCTCCCATCGATATCCCGGACAATACTATTGAAGTATACGTTGCTGAATGGGATTTCATCTTTGAACTCCAACCCCGCCATAATCATACGGGCAACCCAGAAAAAGATGATATCAGGACCTGTGCAAAGATCTACGGTCGGGTAAAACTTAGACTGCGTGGGCTCGTCCATTGTTGCAAACGGCCACAGCCATGAGCTGAACCACGTATCCATTACGTCGGGGTCCTGTACCCATTCCACATCACTCTCATCTGGAGGATCTACCCCTACATGAATATCGCCATTTTCGAGGTGGGACAGATCCAGGCTTTCTGCCTCCTGTAGCGAGTCGACCTTGTCTCTCCGATACCACACAGGGACACGATGACCCCACCATAGCTGACGACTAATGCACCAATCCTGAATGTTCTCCAGCCAGTGAAGGTAGGTCTTTTTCCAGCGGTCGGGACGAAACACGATTTCGCCCTCTGCTACAACCCTCGTCGCTCGCTCAACCTCTGGATATTTTAGAAACCATTGCATCGAAATACGAGGCTCTATTGGCACACCTGCACGTTGAGAAAATCCGACATTATTCTCATAGCCCTCGACCTTCTCAAGAAGGCCGAGGTCCTCTAGCTTGGAAGCTACGAGCTCTCTCACCTCGAAACGATCTCGCCCATGGAGATCAGAGCACTCGGGACAATTGATGGTGCCGTCCGGATTGAGCACATCAATAATCTCAAGATTATGACGCAATCCGATTTCAAAGTCCGCCTTATCATGAGCCGGGGTCACCTTCAGAACTCCCGTCCCAAACTCAATATCGATGTGCTCATCGGCCACTATTGGAATTTCCGCTGCGGGGAAAGGCCTTCGCACTCTCTGACCTACAAGGTGACCATACCGAGGGTCTTTTGGGTTAACCGCAACACCAGTATCTCCCATCAGTGTCTCAGGACGAGTGGTAGCAATCTGAAGATAGTTTCCAGGATCATCAACTAACTCATACCTCATGTAGTAGAGCTTCGAGCTCTGCGGTCTCATTTCCACCTCTTCATCTGAAAGGGCGGTCAGCGAAACTGGACACCAATTGACCATTCTCTTGCCACGGTAAATCAGCCCTTTTTGGAACAGGTGAACAAAGACCTGCTGAACCTCACGGGAATAGTCCTCATCCATCGTAAAGCGCTCGCGACTCCAGTCACACGAGCATCCAAGGCGCTTCAACTGCTCGATGATGATCCCTCCGTGGTGCTCCTTCCACTCCCATACCATTTCAAGAAACTTCTCCCGTCCAACATCATGCTTAGTCTGACCCTCGGCCCTGAGCTTTTGCTCAACCTTTGTCTGGGTGGCAATCCCCGCATGATCTGTGCCCGGCAACCAAAGCACCTCCTTACCCTCCTGACGGGCCCTACGACACAGGATATCCTGCAGGGTATTGTTCAGGACGTGCCCCATATGCAGAATTCCAGTCACATTCGGAGGCGGAATGACTATGGAGTAAGCGGGTTTCTCCGAGGTTTCGTCCGCACGAAATCCATCCGACTCCAGCCACTTCCGGTGCCATTTCTCCTCTACCTCGCGAGGTTCATATGCCTTGCTGAGCTCTGCCATTGCCGGCGGAGGGAAACCCACGAGCATCCTGATTTCAAGACATTCGGGCTCTCAAAAGCCTGTCCACCCCACAATTAGCGATTGATCGAGGGATACCCCACCGCGCAAACCGTCCTCAGACGAGCAGGAATCGAAGGGCTAATACAGCCTCTTAGCAAGCCGAACGCCCTCCGGATCACATAAAGTGAGCAACTCTCCGGGAGTTTCAACTTTCAGCTCTCCATTCTCCCCAAATCCCCGGATTCGGCCCTTTCTGCCTGAGGCAGTCTCCACAACTTGATCTTTCCACGCCAACCGTTCCCATACCCTCTCAGCGATCACCTGGGGATCCAATTCGAGCAGTTCTGTCATCTTCTCCCGTATCTGCCCTACCAGTTGTTCCCGGTCCACCTCCCGTCCAAGAAGCTGAAAAAGCGAAATGGCCCCAAGCTCCGGGGGAAGCGCACTCTCATTCACATTGAGCCCGATACCAACCACCGCACAGGCCCCCCGGGTTTCGATCAGAATTCCACACACCTTCCGATCCTCAACGAGCACATCATTTGGCCATTTGATCGACGGTGCCAGCCCCAGAGGCTCCGGCCCTCCAATACATACTGAAAGGGCCGCGCCCAGACTGAGCCAGCCCCAGTATCTCCGCTCCCAGCGAGGGCACAGGACCAGAGAAAACGCCAGACCTCTGCCCGGCTCACATAACCATTGCGCCCCCTTCCGCCCTCGCCCTGCTGTTTGGGCTTCTGCTCCGACAATCCAGCCCTCGGCTTCTCTTCCATGCTCGAGGACAATTTCCAAGGCCCTATCATTGGTCGAGCCAAGGTTTTCATGCCACTCAACGCGGCTACCCAGTCCTGCAAATTTTCGCCCTGAGGTCATAACCCGGATTTACGACTTCTCAAACTCTCTCCGGGAGAGGAACAAAATCCAGCGCGAGGTCCAGAGCTACGGCCGAGTGCGTAAGCTCTCCGACTGAAATACAATCGACGCCTGTTTCAGCAATTCCTCTCACCGTTTCAAGGCTCACACCTCCACTGGCCTCCAGAACCGGCTGCTTCCGATCGCCCCGCATCGCTACCGCCTTTTTCATGGTCAAATTATCCATATTGTCGAGGAGCAGATAATCAACTTCATTCATACCAAGAAAAGCCTCTACCTGCTCGAGCGTATCGGCCTCGAGTTCTATCGCTACTTCGGGATGATCTTTCTTCATGGACTGAATGGAATTTCGCAGGTCTTCCGAGGTGCCATCTACCAGAAGGTGATTATCCTTCACCATCGCGCGGTCATACAAACCCATTCGATGGTTGTGCCCACCCCCTGAAACTACTGCCTTTTTTTCAAGAAGTCTCCATCCCGGCGTTGTCTTACGGGTGTCCATGATAGTTACCCCCGTTCCCTCGACAGCCTTGACGAATTTCGAGGTCCTCGTTGCCACCCCGGAAAGCCGTTGCACGAAATTGATAGCAGTCCGCTCCGCAGTCAGCAACGACCGGGCTTTTCCTGAGACTTCAAGAATCTGAACTCCGGGGGAAACACTCGATCCATCCTGCAGCATCACTGTGACCTCACAAGCAGGGTCAACTCTTCGGAAAACTTCTACCCCGATTTCCACACCCGCCACTACTCCTTCTGATCTTGCCACAAGAAAGGCCCGTCCGTTGCGCTGTTCTGAAACAAAATATTGGGAGGTCACATCCCCTGACCCTATGTCCTCACTAAGGGCCAGCTCGATCAATTGTGACACCTTTTCGTCCACGCCAGAGCCTAGTGGGTTGCTGACAGCCCGTGCAACTAGCAAAGTTTAAACTCCAGCTCTTCTGAGCCCGGCGCCAAAACTAAATTTACTCTCATATTGAAACCCTCGCCTAGGCACCAACGACACTGACTACAATTTCCCTCTTATGGCTCGCCCTTCTGTGCTCAAAAAGGAAGACGCCCTGCCAAGTGCCTAGCGCCATACGACCCCTCGTCACCGGGATCACTTCGCTTGTTCTCGTCAGGGCCATCCTGATGTGAGATGGCATGTCATCTGGGCCCTCCATGGTATGAACAAAGTAATCTGAATCCTCCGGCACCAACCGCTCAAAGAATTCCTCGAGGTCCCTCCTCGCACTGGGATCCGCATTCTCCATGATCACCAAGCTGGCACTGGTATGTCTGACAAAGATCGTGACATTCCCCTCTGAAACACCTGAACAGCGCACAATCTCTGCCACTTCATCACTAATTTCATAGGTTCCCTTCCCCTGGGTAACCACCTCGAATGCACCTGTCTCCGCAATCACTCATGGAGCATGATGCAAGGCTTGGGCTTTTCAAGGTTCAAGCTCTCGAACCGGCCTTGAAGAAAGAGTCAGGGCCGTCTGACTATTTCTTTTCTTTATCACCCTTCTCTCTCTCCTCTTTCAATCGCTGCATCAGGTTTTTCTTCTCATCCTTCTCCAAAGTAAACCGGAGCTCCTCAGGCCGCGCCGGCCAGTCATTGTTCGATCGATCAGCGTCAGCAATTTCAAGATTTGGATCCAACTCGATACTGACCACCTTCTTCGTCGAAACAAGGAGCTTGGACGTCCTCCGTGAGTCTCTCTTCCATAACTCAGCAGGTAGGCGCATCACTTTCACTTCCCCGTCGTCATAGACCACCCTCAGCACGACAGGCATGACCAGGCCGCCTTCATTGGTCAGCTCAATCTGATAAAAGTATCGGTTACTCTCCAGAACCTCCCTCTCGTGATCCTCCAGCTTCTTGAGAAACTCCTGAAAGTCATCCCGGTCTGTCTTCGTGATATCGTATTCACCATTCGTATTATAGAAATCCAAGAGATCAGGATACTGGTCCGTATACCTTTTTACTCCTCTGTTGCGCTGATTTGTCAGCAACTTCGCATCTTCCTCTTCTCTCTCCGCCCTCTCCCGAGGCTTTTCCACGTCCGGGTCTTTGGTGTCCATTTGGTAGAGTTTTACCCCACTGATACCGACATCGACATGCTCCGTGGTGTAGAACCACCCCGTCCAGAACCAATCAAGATCGACCCCCGAGGCATCCTCCATCGTTCGAAAGAAGTCGGCAGGAGTCGGGCGTTTGAACTTCCACCTGTTCGCATACTCCTTGAACGCATAGTCAAAATTTTCCCGCCCAAGCACTGACTCGCGTAGAATATTCAGGGCCACTGCGGGTTTGGCATAAGCATTACTGCCAAAGTAACGAAGGGATTCCGAGTTTGTCATGATCGGCATTTCATCATCCCGTTTCATATAGCTGGCAATGCTGGGGGGCATCCCTCTCCGTGAAGGATATTTTTCTTCCCACTCCCGCTCTGCGAGGAACTGACAGAAAGTGGTTAATCCCTCATCCATCCATGTCCACTGCCGCTCATCCGAGTTGACAATCATTGGAAACCAGTTGTGCCCCACCTCGTGGATGACAACCGAGATCAGCGCATACTTTGTACGGCGTGAATATGTTCCATCGTCCTCGGGCCGGGGCCCGTTAAAACAGATCATGGGATATTCCATGCCGAACACCGGACCGTGGACCGAAATCGCTACCGGGTAGGGGTAATCGAAGGTGTGTTTGGAAAAAACCTGCAAGGCGTGGATCACAGAATGCGTGGAGTATTTGCTCCAAAGCGGATCTCCTTCATTAGGAAAAAAGGACATCGCCCACACCCGGTCTTCCCGGCTCCCTACCTGAACGTGTGCTGCATCCCAGACAAACTTCCTTGAGGAAGCCCACGCAAAATCCCGGACATCTTCTGCCCGAAATACCCACGTCTTACTCCCTTCGGCTTTACTCTTCTCATTTTCCTTCGCCTCCGCCGGCGTTACGACATAGGTGGGCTCATCATTGCCCTCCGCCTGCTTCAAGCGCTCCTGTTGGACTTCGCTAAGCACTTCCCCGGCATTCGCAAGCGTTCCCGTGGCCGCAACGATATGATCGGCCGGGACGGTAAGTGACACCTCGTAATCTCCAAACTCGAGGGCAAACTCCCCACGCCCGAGAAACTGTTTATTCTGCCAGCCGTTGATATCGGTAAATGCCGCTATCCGGGGATACCACTGAGCGATCGTATATATGTAGTTATCATCATCCTTAAAGTATTCGTAGCCGCCTCTTGCCCTGATCGCCTTTGCGTTGACAATATTGTGCTCCCAGTCGATACCGAAAACCGTGGTAGCTCCGGGCTTTACGGACACCTCCACCCTCATCATGGTATCAATAATGGAATAGCTGAGAGGCTTCTGGTTCTCATCATGAACCGACTGAATTTGGTATCCTCCTTCGAACTCCTCACGCGACAGCTCGCTGCGAAGAGTCCTGAATCCAATATCTTCGAAATCAGGAGCCTCCATGGCCTGGTGGCCCAAGGCCTGCTGCTCAAACCGGTTCTGATCAAGTTGGACCCAGAGATACGTGAGAGCATGGGGCGAATTGTTCGTATAGGTAATGACCTCCGAACCACTGATCCGCTGCTTCTCATCATCGAGGACTACCTGAATTTTGTAATCCGCTCTCTGTTGCCAGTATTCGGGACCGGGAGCCCCATTTGCAGCGCGAATCTCATTAGGGTCCGGAAGGACCTCGTCAATTTGACGAAAAGGGTCTTTGGCGTAGTGCCCTCCAGGATGGGCTGATCCAATCAGGCTCAGGAAGGCTGCCAGTGCACAGGCCAGAAGTAATTTCATCTTCCTGCAGTCATCGACCAGCATGAGTCACTTTGCAACCGCTTTACAGTAGACCTGAACTCCGGCGGGCTGGACTTTGCTGAATTTCAACACCCGGAAACCACTCTCTCGATACCGGCATACACATTGTAGTGAGGGGCCCGCAAGAACCCCACGAGAGTCTGGTTGGACTCTCTCGAGAACTCTACCGCTAGAGAAGAAGGCGCAGAAATACCTGCAACAAGAGGCAGACGCCCGGCCAGAGCCTTCTGCATCAGCTCAAAAGAGAGACGACCTGACATCAGTAAAAAGTTCTCAGAGAGGTCCTGCCCATTGAGAAGCGCCCATCCAAGCAACTTATCCAAGGCGTTATGACGCCCCACATCCTCTCGCAGTGCCAAAAGACTCCCTTCCTTGCTGAAGATTCCCGAGGCATGTAGTCCTCCCGTTTTCTCGAAAGTTTCTTGGGCGGACCGCAAGAACGATGGAGCCTCAAGCAGGCCTGACTCAGGAAAGGAGGGCCCAGCGGGCACGGGCTCATGCAGAGAGGTGATCGCATCGATACTGGCTTTGCCACACAACCCGCACGAAGAAGCGCTGAACAGATGCCTGGTAAGCCTGTTAAGATCCACCTCTACTCCATCCTCAAGAAACACGAGAGCGTGATTTTCCTTCGTCGCAAGGTCTACTTTTAAAACCTGATCTCTCCTGCTGATAATCCCCTCTGTCCATAAAAATCCCACAGCTAGCTCTTCGTCGTCCCCTGGGGTTCGCATCAGCACCGCAACATCATGACCGTTGACAACAAGTTGTAATGGTTCCTCCAGCGCCACCCGGTCAATATCCTCTACCCCTGGCTGCCCAGCACGCACAACTCCCACCTCCTTGTCTCCTCGGTCCCGCACTTCAGAATCCTCGCTTTCCGGAGATGGCATTGCAAGCACCGCTGTAATCCTCCGTGCTACGACCTCATGACAGGGCTTGACCGCTCAGTCTGTTCCAGACCTTTTTCATCTCGCCCATGGCCACGATACAGTCGTCCCAGACCGAAGGCCACGTAGAGATCCCGTAACCGCTGGAAACCGGGCCAAGCTCTGGGACAACCCATAAAATATTCTTGGGGCGCGGGCCTTGAAGCCAGCAAGAAAACGCACTCTCTACAAACGGCAGATAATCATCAAACTCCTGAGTTAGCTCTCCCTTTCCATCTGTTACGGGGATTTGACAATGGTGCCCATTAAAGGGGCGGCAGTGAAGAAGGTTTCCATGCTGTAGCAACTCGGGTCGATCCAGCAATCGCGACTCGAAATCAGCAGGATGAAGGTGTTTGATGATAGCAGGGTGAGAATGATCAATATTCATGCGAAGTATTTTTCCAGTTGCCTTACGATAGCCGTCCGCAATCGCATAGGCCTTTTCCGGTGTCTCCGTACAGGTATCTCTGTGAACCTCGAGATGGACGTTGGCACCCTGCATCTCATCCTCCTCCATAAGGAGACAGGTTTTATCAATCGCCTCAGACACGGGCGTGTCGTGGTCGCACAATTGAACATTGATTGTGGACGCTCCACATCTCAGCTGAGCTTCGATGAGCTCTCCATACTCGGCTGGGTCATTAGCATCAAAAAGGCCCGAAAATCCCAATTCATACCTCTCCAGAAGAACTCGTAATTGATCACTGCCCCTGTCATTCACGCCGTCAAAGCCAGCGTCCTTTATCGCGGCGACTTTTTCCTCCAAGGTCCACTCTGCACGTGAAGAAGGGTGGCCGGAAAGGGTCCAGAGATTGGCTGCGAATCGGATCTCGGGAAAATGGCGGTTCATACATCCAGTAAATCTGGGCCGTTTCCCGATAGCGAACAAATCCTCTTTCTCTCTTCATTTGTGCGCCGCAAGCCTTGAGGTAACTCTGACGATCCCTCATGGAAGTCTCATCTTACGGGCCAAATGCAATATTCGGAACGCCTGATGACATCACCCTGGGGGAAGATGACAGCTAGACCCTATTTGCTCTGAAGCCATGAGCGCTTTAAATCGATAAAGGTGATTTTTTCACAATAATCTCTCTCTCCATTTTCAAAGAGGCAGAAGATATGTCCATTGCTTCCTACAGCCATGTCTGAATAACCTGACAAGCCTTTGTTAACGACACGGCTGGTGATCCAGCTTTTACCTCCATCTGCGCTAACCCGCAGGGTCAGCATCTTACGACTCCAAATTGAGAATCCGCCCCGGTGATTTACAGCTGGATTGAGAAACAGGATTTCGTTCTGGCTGAACCTCAGCATGCTGGCCTGACAAGCCGGGCAGGGCAGATTTTTGTCCACGACCGGCTTCGACCATGTCATGCCTTCGTCGTGGCTCACTGACGTCAACCGATATCCGTAGGAATACAAGCCCGGGGCCGCCGTTCGCATATTCATGAGGAGGGATCCATCACTCCGCTCCACGACCGTACATTCTCCATGACGAAACTCCGGAACCCACGGAATCACTCCACCAGCCTGCCAGCTTTTCCCCTGATCGTCGGAATAGATAATGCATGATTGACCTCTTCCCTCTCCATCAACCTTCCTGCCAACATAGGAAGGAGCAATCAGACGACCCTTACTGGTATGAATTCCATGCACAGGTCCTGCTCCAACACCAACTGGAGAACCTCCGAAATTCGATAAGAAGTTGGATTTTTCATACTCTGGAGCAGAAGAATCATCAGAAGTCCTGACGAACGGCGACCAACTTTTTCCCTCATCTGTGCTTTTGGTATAAAACAGGCAATCTGGACCATTCCGGGTAAAAAGCAGGTGTATCGTCTTCCCATCGCTCTCCACGATCGGGCATGGATTTCCTACCCGGATGAGCGCATCTCCACCCTCTTCATGAATGAGCCTTTGTGGCGACCACGTTCGCCCACCATCTTCGCTCCGCTTCATCAACAGGTCGACATCTCCATGATCCCCACGATGAGTCTTACGGCCCTCAACGAAGACCACAACTGCCCCACTTGCCGTCACTACCATCGTGGGAATTCTATAGGTATGGTAGCCGTCGGTATTACGTAGGAACACATCCTTTCGAAAAACCTCTTTCTCGCTCTCTGCTCCGGCAATCAGAGATACTGCCAAGAGTAGCCCCTGCACTGTAAGTAGTATCCTTGTCCTCATTTTCGCAAAGTTCTTAGCGGAAGCACTGTCCGCACGCAACCGAGGTATTTTCTTTCTACCCCCGCTCAATCACCATCCAGACAGGTTTTCTTCCTGAAACCCACCACACTCCACGGCAGAGAGTATCACTGGACCGTATTTCCGGACAGCGTCCTACCCCAGAATCTCGCTGATAATCTTACCACCGAACTGGCTTAACTGCTTGTAGCGACCTGCGTGGAAGTACGTGAGCTTATTGTCATTCAAGCCCAGCAGATGCAACAAGGTGACATGAATGTCACGAATTGGGTGAACACACTCAACAGCCTGAGCTCCAAGCTCATCGGTTCCTCCAATCACGGCCCCCTTCTTGACTCCTCCCCCTGCCATCAACATGGACATCGCATCAATATTATGCCCTCTCCCCAGCGAGTAGACTCCCCCTCGCTTATTATTATCCGGGGTGCGACCAAACTCACCCGTCCATACAACCAGAGTCTCGTCCAGCATCCCTCGGGATTTGAGATCCCGTATCAGTGCAGCCATTGGCTTATCAACGCTTCGAATCCGGGCACTATGACCCCGTTCAAGATAATCATGACTATCCCAACCCCCACTGAAGATCTGCACGAAACGCACTCCCTGTTCCACCAGTCGCCTCGCCATCAGGCACTGTCTCCCAAAGGAAGAAGTCTCCTTGTTATTTAGCCCATACATCTCCCTCACCGAGTCAGACTCACCCTTGAGGTCCATCGCACCGGGAACTGTCATCTGCATCCTGAATGCCAATTCGTAACTTTCCATTCGCGCCACCAGATCCTCGTGATCTGGATGATTCGCAGAGTGCTTTTGATTAAGGAGCGCCAATTCGTCGAGGCTTCGACGCAAATGCTCCCGGTTCTTGAATGAGGGTGAGTTGAGATCAAGGATCGGGCTTCCTTCAGGACGCAAACGAGTCCCCTGATGCTGAGCAGGAAGAAATCCATTGCTCCAGTTTCCGGGACCCCCCTGAGGCATCGCCAACTCGGTCATTACCACATATCCAGGAAGGTTTTGATTCATGGTTCCCAGACCGTGTGTCACCCATGCCCCAAGCGCAGGATCTGCACCCAGGCGACTTCCCGTGTTCATATGGAATAGCGCCTCGGGATGATTTAACGACTCTGCCTGACACCCCCGGTAGTTACAAAGTTCATCCGCAACGTAAGGATCTGCAAGATGCCTCCACTGGTCGCTCATCTCGATCCCGGACTGACCTACCTGACGAAACTGAAATGGACTCCCTACAAAAAACTTATATCCACTGGCGAGCCCGCCTGTGAGCTTCGACTCTTCCTTGTGAAGCTCATTGAGCTTTGGCTTGGGATCAAAAGTGTCCATATGACCCGGGCCACCCTCCATAAAGAGCATGATACAGGCCTTGGCTCTCGGCTCATGCATGGCGGGTCTTGGAGCCAGTGGGTCATTCACCGCACTCTCCCTCGCAAGGAGGTCACTCATTGCGACCGCGCCAAGCGAAGCCCCAAGACCATAGAGAAACTCACGACGGCTTGCCGGCGTGGAAGTTGGTCTGGCACAGATTGGGCGATGCATATCAGCTCAGTAAACGTAAAGAAACTCGTTGCTATTGAACAGAAGAAGAGCCAAATCCGCCAGCCCTCTTACGACAGGAGAGACCTCCCCGGGCTTCCGGTCGGGGGTATAATCTTCATACACCGGAAGAATCTCCTCGTAGCTGAAAGTCTTACCCGAGAACTCTTCAACAAGGGATCGGGTGATCTTGGTGGGATAACTCCCTTTGGGAGCTACCTGCTCACGATGATAGACTTTCATATCATTCACGTAACGCTGCAGCCTCTTCTGCTCCATAGAATCTGGTGAACGCCCCAGGACCAACTGAAAGGCCAGCTCAATCTGCCCCGCGAGACCAACTTCCTCATGCTTGAGCCTGAGAGCCAACGCGATTGAACGGTCGGTCATGACGTCGCTATTCAACAGCGCGAAGGCCTGAGGAGTCACCGCCGCTGAATGCCTTTCTTCACACGATTCGTTCGGACTGGGCCGATTGAAGAGATCGAGGAAGGGGTCGGGCAGACCTCTGACGCGGTAGGTGTATATCGTCCGCCGATTTCTCTCGGCAGGCCTCCGGGATGGCTGCCATGCCGGAGCAATCGAGAACTGAATCATCCGCGGCGCTAGCGCAACTTCCTGATTGATTTCCGGCAAAACGGGGACTCCCCCAAGTTCAGACCGCAGCTCCCCACTGGCAAAAAGGAGAGTGTCCCGGAGCTCTTCCGCGGTGAGCCGACGAGGAGCAAAACGGGCAAGCAAATGATTATCTGGATCCTTCTCTCGGAGAACCTTGATGCTCGGATGACTGCCTGATTGCCGGTAAGCTCTTGAGTTCATGATGAGCCGATGCAGGCGCTTAAAGGTCCAGCCGTTCTCCACAAAATCGGCAGCCAACCAGTCAAGAAGTAGTGGATGAGTTGGCTTTTCCCCCTTAGCTCCGAAGTTATTCGGATTACCCGCAATACCTTTGCCAAAATGATGCTGCCAGATTCGATTGACAATCACTCGCGCCGTAAGCGGATTTCGCGGATCAACAATCCAACGAGCAAGGGCAAGTCGCCGGCCTCCAAGATGATCTCCAATCCTGTAGGGGTCGTCTGCACCTCCCCCCTTCACCGGCACTCCACAACCGCTCAGGACTCCCGGGCTAACCGTCTCTCCCGGTGCCTCCAGAGAGCCCCCTGAGTAAATCACGCTCTCAGGCAACCATCCCCTGTCCACCTTGTCCGCGATGCGCATCTTGAGAGCAAGATTCATCTTCTCTGGTGGATCCGGTCCATCATACACCCCTTGAATCAAGGGCTCGTAACGCTCCATCCTACGGGTCCAGATCCTCTCATCCTGCTCTCGAACCTTCAGCCTTCCCTGTTCCGCATGGTCCAGACCTACATGGCGGGGAGGCTTCTTCTCGTCAGGAAGACTCCTGCGCTTCTGAGGTGCAAGGTAGGGCAATTCTTTTTCCGAGAACCACCTCCTCGCCGCATCTTCCTGCTTACTGAGTAGGACATTTTTCCTTTCGGCGGCAAAAGAGAGGAGCCGGCGAACCTGTGTCTGCCCCTCCTTGAATCCTCTCAGATTCTCGGCATCCATAAACGGCACCCTGCGCTCCGCCATCTGGGTGCCCGCAAAAGCGGCATAGATCCGATAATAGTCACGAGTTGGAATCGGATCAAACTTGTGATCATGACACTTCGCGCACCTCAGGTTTGTCGCGAGGAAGGTCTGCCCGACCGAATTCACGACGTCATCAAGATAGATCTGACGCGCTTCCGGAGCCTTCACCATGGCACTGTCCCATGGACCCATCCTCAAGAAGCCCGTTGCCATCAGCCATTCGCTTTCCTCCTCGTTGTATTCCCCCCTGAGCCTCACCTTGTGCAATGCTTCGCCTTCTTTCCCTAACCTCTTCTTAACTGATTGATCTGCGAGCTGATCCCCCGCAAGTTGCTCAGTAACGAACTGATTGTAGGGCTTGTCCCGATTAAACGAACGGATCACGTAATCGCGATAGCGCCACGCGTTTGAGCGCTCGTAGTCATTCGAATAGCCTCCTGTATCGGCATAGCGAGCCACATCGAGCCAATGCTGCGCCCAACGTTCTCCATAGTGAGGGCTTTCCAGCAGGCGATCAATAAGAGCGCTCCACGCCTTCCCGGAATCGAGCTCCCAGTCGTCCAGAAATCTTACCACCTGAGAAGGTTCAGGTGGCAGCCCAAGCAGGTCGTAGGTTGCCCTTCGAATAAGCACCCGCGGATCGGCTTCCGGAGCTGCACTAAACCCGGCGTCACGCCTGCGGGAATCAATGAAGAAATCCACAGGGTGCTGCCCATCAGGGACACCCCCCCGAACTACTGGACGAAGACTCCAGAGATCTTCCGGTAGATAACGGCGATACGTCCACTCCTCACTCTGCCCTCCACTTGTTTTGAGAATCTCTCCCTCCGCAGTCACCGCCATAGCCCGTTCTTCATCGGTGTATTTACGACGCTTTGCCTCATCGGGCCACGGTGCTCCGGCTTTGATCCAATTGCGGAAATCCGCAATCTGCCCCGAACTCAGTCGGTCGTTTTCTTTTGGAGGCATCTCCAAACCCGCTTCTTCCCAAGTGATTGCCCGGTAAAGATCACTCTCCTCTGGATGACCCTCCACCAGAACCCTCACGGAGCTTTCCCCTCCCTTCAACATCCCCTCACGACTGAGTAGATTTAAATCCCCTTCGACATTCTCAGGGTCCTCCCCATGACACGCAAAGCACTTTGCCTTGAGCACAGGATAGATCTTCAGGGAAAACAGCCGGTCACCCTCGACTTCCGCTAGAGTAGCGGGCATCAGAAGACCACCCAAAGCTCCAGCTAGAGCCAAGGCGAATCCTGCTTGTGGGCAACTACTCACAACTCACACGAAGATACCCATTCAAACCGCAAGGCAGATCTCGAACGGAGCTTTATTAATCTTCTGGAATCGACGTTAGCGCAAGTCCGGATCACGGCCTGTGGAGGTTTGAAATAAGAAGAATAAACCCCACTTCACCCTTTCACAGCACAGATGACTGTCAATGGAGTCACTCTCTCGAGTCTGCACATTACCCGTTCGGCGGACTTTTTCTTGAGGACGAGGGGGAGCATGCAGCTCATGCTTGTGACCAGCTCTATTCCCGTTAACATGTCCGGGATGAGATTCTGTTTTCTCACTACCTTTTGCGCCTTCGCCCTGACATCCAGCGGCCAAGCCGAAACCACTCCTGACCTTCCAAGACAGATTGCCATTATCCAAGCAG
>DFWB01000106.1 GCA_002380675.1 Akkermansiaceae bacterium UBA4145 | reverse complement strand
TTTGTGGAGTAGCCTGCCTGATGCGGAGCTGCTCGCGTTGGGTCGAGAGGGCAGACTCTCGGAAGCTAAGGTTCTTGAACGACAAGTCCATCGCATGCTGACAGATCCCAAGGTCGAAAGATTTACACGGCATTACACCCGGCAGTGGCTGGGTATGGAGCAGTTAGATTTTCTCAAATTTGACGCCAAGGCCCACGGTCGAGTTGATCCACTGCTGCTGGAAGCCATGAAACAGGAGCCTGTGGCTTTCTTTGCTGAGATTCTGCGTCAAAATCGGCCTATTCTCGACTTTATTCACTCAGACTACGCGATGTTGAATAACCGGCTCGCGAGTCATTATGGCATGTCGGAGGTGTTCGGGCGCGAATTTCGTCCGGTGACGCTATCCTCTGAGGCCAGAAGAGGAGGGCTCCTTGGGCAAGCAGGGTTGCTGGCAATGAATTCCAATGGCAAGGATTCCAATCCGCTGAAGCGTGGCATCTGGCTGCTGGACAATCTCCTCAATGACCCCCCTCCACCACCACCGCCTGCCGTGCCGGAAATCGACTTGGCGGATCCGGACATCCTGAAGCTCACACTGAAGCAGCGCATGGAAGATCATCGTGATGATCCTGCGTGTTCGTCATGTCACTCCAAGATTGATCCCTGGGGTTTGGCTTTCGAGAATTTCGATGCTCTCGGACGCTGGCGGGACCAGATCCAAGGGTCTCCGGTTGATGCCTCCAGCATGCTCTTCAATAAAGAGGAGTTGCATGGAATTAAGGGCGTTAAAGCCTATCTCATGGCCAATCGCCAGAAGCAGTTTGCCCGTGCGCTGACTCACAAGATATCAGCCTATGCTCTTGGACGCCCTATCACCTTCGGGGACCGGGCGGAAGTGGAGCGGATCGCCTCCGCTTTACGCGAGCGGGGGGGCGGATTGACAGATCTCATACTTCTGATTGTTAAAAGTGATTTGTTTCAGTTAAATTAAGAATACGAACCCGAAGACCGATGGCCCTACCCATATCATTACTTGATCGTCGGAAGTTTCTGCGTGGAGCAGGGGTGGCTCTTGCTCTTCCTTGGATGGAAACATTCGCCAGCCCGGATCGAGTCGTAGGAAAAAGTTCTCAGAGAAAGCGCTTGGCCTGTTTTTATCTGCCTGACGGAGTGCCAATGCCCTTGGAGAAGGATCCATCCTTTAAGGACTGGAGTTGGTTTCCCCATGGAGGCCGAAAAGACTTCAGGCTGACCAAGTGCATGGAGACTCTGGCACCATTACGTGATGATATGACGGTTTTCTCCGGCTTGTCACACCCGGCAGTGCGCCGAGTTCATGGTCATCGAAATGCGGATCAGTTCCTTACCGGGGCGAATACTGGTGCCATGGATGACGAGTATAAGAATAGTATTTCTCTGGATCAGGTGTTTGCGGGGTATGCTGGAGAGCATACGCGGCACGCGTCCCTCGTGCTGTCTACCGATGGAGGCACGGGGTCTCCAAGAGGCGCGCACACCATGTCGTTTAACGCAGAGGGTCGCCCTATTCCTGCTGAGCACAAACCCAAACGCATATTTGATATGCTTTTCGTGAAAAGTGGGCCAGATGCTGCTCGTCGTCTGGCCCTCAGCGAGAGTGCCTTGGACGACCTAATGGAGGATGCTCGCTCACTGAAGCACTCTCTCTCCAAGCACGATCAGGAAACGCTGGCGGAATACCTGCAATCAGTCAGGGAAACTGAAGTCCGTGTGGAAAAGGCAAGGCGTTGGCTTGACGTCGCCGTGCCGGTAGTGAATGCCGATGGTCTTAAACTTGATGTGACCCCCGAGGATCCGCGGAATTTCCTACGCACAATGTATGAATTGATTTATCTTGCATTCAAAACTGACTCGACACGTGTTGCAACCTACCAGCTCGGAAGGGAAAACGGCGTGGGGATCAGTGATTACCTGGCCCGCGCGGTTGGCTTTAAGGCAGCCCACAGCCTTTCACATGAAACAAAGAATCCTGACGGTTACAGAAATTTCGGGGTCTACTGTCGATTCATTAACGAAGAGCTTGGACGTTTTGCAACTCGATTGAAGGAAACCCCTGAGCCGGGTGGTGACGGGAACATGCTAGACCATACAGCGCTGTTCTTTGGGTCAGCCTCAAGTGCTTTTCATCTTTCACGCAATTACCCGCTGATACTCATGGGTGGGCGAAAGCTGGGCTTCAAGCATGGCCAATACCTGAAGTATGGACGGGGAAATGAGAGGAATCAGGCTACCTCGGGAATCAGTAGCGACTCCGGATGGAACCGTGAGATGAGCTACACCGAACTACCGCTATCGAACCTTTACCTTTCCATGCTGCAAAAGCTCGGAGTGGAGACGGAGAGCTTCGGCGGAAGCACGGAACCTCTCGGTGAAGTATAGGGCAAAAATTTGTCAGGTAGATGTTGGCCGGATAGGCCAGACAGACGTGGTAGGATTGGGTGGGCGGTGAGGGCATCGTTAAGCTGATCCGGGGAGCGATCGCGCCTTCGGACTTAGTGTGCTGGTGCTAGATTGTGTCTCTTGGGGACTTATCGGCAAATTGACTTTGGTAGTGGCGATCCGTAAGTCATATTTGAAGGGTATCAGCCCATCCTGATGTATTTTGCACGCTCATTTCTGGTTCCTGTCTCTCTGGGTGTAATAGCGCTTTTCCCCGATGCTCATCCGCAGGATGGGTCTGCCGTTCCGGCGCACGATGACGTCTATGGGCCGGTCAAGTCTCTCCTCGCGGAGAAATGCAATTCGTGTCATGGGGCTCTCAAGCAAAAGGCAAAGCTCCGACTTGATACCCGCGCATCAATGGTGAAAGGCGATGTGATTGTGCCCGGGCAGGCCGGGCAAAGTCTCCTCATCGAGCGTGTTGAGGATATGGGCGAAGACCGCATGCCGCCTCTCGAGGAGGGCGCGGCCTTGAAGCCTGATGAGATCGCTCTCTTGCGTCACTGGATTGACGGTGGGGCCAAGGCCCCAGCGGGGGAGCCGGTTCCACAAGGCCCGGCAGAGCATTGGGCTTTCCAGGTGCCACGTCGCAACCCATTGCCGAAGAATGCAGGAAACCCCATCGACTTCCTTCTGCACAAGCGTCATGACGCACTCGGAATCAAGGCGCAACCGCCAGCAAAGAATACGATTCTAATGCGCCGGCTTTACCTCGATCTCATTGGTCTGCCGCCCACTCATGAGCAGTTGAATGACACCCGGTCATGGGATGCCATCGTGGATGAACTCCTCGCCAGCCCCCAGTATGGTGAGCGTTGGGGGCGTCATTGGATGGATGTCTGGCGCTACAGCGACTGGTATGGCCTCGGTGAGGAAATCCGCGACAGTCAGAAGCATATGTGGCGGTGGCGAGACTGGATCGTTAATTCGCTTAACGAGAACAAAGGATACGATCAGATGGTCCGCGAAATGCTCGCGGGCGATGAAATTGCGCCGAGCGATCCGGGAGCGCTTACAGCCACCGGTTTTCTTGCCAGAAGCTGGTATAAATTCAACCGCACGAGCTGGCTGGACAACACGATCGAACACACTGGAAAGGCTTTTATGGGGCTGACTATGAATTGCGCGAAGTGCCACGACCACAAGTATGATCCCATCACCCATCTCGATTACTACAGGTTCCGGGCGATTTTTGAGCCGTATCAAGTCCGGGTCGATGCCTTCCCAGGGCAATTGGACCTGATCACGAACGGATTAACCCGGGTCTATGATGGCAATCTGGAAGCCGCGACCTACCTGCACAAAAGGGGAGAGGAGAGTAAGGCGGATCAGAGTAGAAAAATTAGTGCGGGCTCTCCTGCCTTTCTGGCGTCGGGTGCGTGGCGAACACCAAAATCGATTGATCTCCCGCTCGAAGCTTGGCGGCCCGATCTGCAGGATTTTGTCCAGAACGGTCTCCTTGTTCAGGCCCAGGCAAAGGTCGCTCAGACCGAAGCTCATCTAAAAAAGATGCAACTCCAGAAAGTGGCAGCAGATCAGAAAATAGACCTGACGAATAGCGAGGATGAAGATCCTGCTCCGAATTCCAGGGAAAAGAATTCAGGTGAGATGCCTGCTGTTGGCGGACCAGTTCTCGTTGATGACTTCAGCAAAGCCCGCCCGGAACTTTGGGAGCTCGCAGGCAGTGACTGGCGCTACCAGGGTGGTTTGCTCTCGCTGACAAAACCATCCCTTGGTACACACTGGTTACGTTCAAAAACAACACACCCCCATGACTTCGAAGTCACCCTCAGGTCTCAAACGACCGGTGGTCAGAGGTGGAAATCGGTGGGCATCCGCTTTGACGTCGATCAGAGCGGAAACAATTCTCACTTCGTTTACACGAGCGTCGAGGGAACCAAGGTGCACCTAGCCCATACGATTGAGGGAAAAGATGTGTATACCAAAGCGGTTGTCAGTCGGCCCATCAGGTTGAATCAGGAATATGTTTTGAATCTGAAAGTTCGAGGCGCGCTGATCAACGTTGCGCTGGATGGGGAATTCCTCTTTGCCTACGACCTGCCGAGACGTCAGGCCGGCTCCGTTCAGCTTCTCGCGTATGATGCCACTGCTGACTTTTATGGCATCGAGGTCCGACATTTACCTGCTGAAGAAATCCTTCAAAAAGCCAGTGATAAGGCGAAGCCGATCGTCGCCAGCACGCCGGTGATCACGGAAAGCGTTGTCGAGTTGGCAAAAGCCAAGCTGAAGCTGGCCGAAGCGGAATATGCTTTTGCCAGAGCCCGCATCGATGCGGATAACGTGAATTACCGGAAAAGGGGTAAGACTACGGCAGAGCATGCCCGCCGCATGTTTCTTGAAAGTAACCTCGCCAGGGCAAGAGTTGACGCGCTTGACACGAAAAAAGCGGCCAAGGCCCTGGAGACGATCAAAACACTGGAAGCAGATCTCAAGGCGGGGAAGTTTCCGGCCTACGAGCCCCTGACCGTCAGTAAGGTGTCGCTTCTCAAGACGTCGAACAAGGATGCCCTGCCTGCGGGCGATGGTTACCCAAGAACCAGTAGCGGTCGAAGAACGGCGCTGGCGAACTGGTTGACGCACCGTGAACACCCCCTGACCGCCCGGGTGGCAGTCAATCACATCTGGTTGCGGCACTTTGGATCTCCTCTGGTGGAGTCAGTCGCGGACTTTGGCTTGAGGGCGCCGAAGCCAGTGCATCAGGATCTGCTGGATTATCTCGCCGTAGAGTTGATCGAGTCGGGGTGGGATATGAAGAACCTCCATCGATTAATGCTCTCCTCAAAAGCCTGGCGGCGAAGTGCCTCCAATCTGGCCGCGGATGAGAGAACTCTCGCAGTCGACAGGAGCAATCGTCACTACTGGCGCATGAACAGTCGGCGGATGGAGTCTCAGGTCCTTAGAGACAGTCTGCTGCATCTGGCCGGCACGCTTGATCTGACCCGCGGTGGTCCCCCGGTTACGCCCTCACCTGATGCGAGGCGACGTAGTCTCTACCTTTTTCATTCACGAGACGGGCGCTCAAAGTTCCTGTCGACCTTCGATGATGCCGATGTGTTTGGCTGCTACCGGCGCAGTGAAAGCATTGTTCCGCAGCAGGCGTTGGCGATGATGAACAGTCAGACGGCTACCGCGGCAGCAAAACAAATTGCGGCAACATTCAGCCCCAACATGAATTCCGGGGAGTTCGCCCGGGCTGCATTCATGAAGATCCTGGCCAGGGAGCCGGCTGAGGCTGAGTTGGCGGAAAGCCTGTCATATCTGCAGAATGAGCCCCGGCGCGAGCATTTCATTCATGCCTTGATCAACCTCAATGACTTCCTCGTGATTCGATGAATAAAGACTACGAATACTTTATTTCGAGGAGGGCTGCCCTGCGATCAGGGCTTGGTTTTGGAGCGCTTGCACTCAACGGAATCATGGCTGCTGAACAGCGTATTCTGCCGGACGGAAAGCCTCATTTTGAATCCAGGGCAAAGCGGGTGATCTGGCTCTTCATGCGTGGCGGAGTCAGTCACATGGAGAGCTTTGACCCCAAGCCTGAGCTCAACAAATATGCCGGGAAAACAATTGAAGAAACTCCATACAAGGCCGTTCTCGACCCACAAAACATAAGAAAGCTGCGCATCCCGATCAAGGGTGATGCCAACGGGCATACCCGCACCAAGATCTTTCCCCTGCAAACTGGCTTCAGGAAGCACGGGCAGTCGGGAATTGAAGTCAGCGACTGGTTTCCGCATATCGGCGCCTGTTCCGATGACATTGCCTTCATCCGTTCCATGTGGACGAGCGACAACAATCATGGCGCACAGGTGCAATTCCATTCCGGTCGCCACTTTCTGGATCCGCGTGTTCCCACCATCGGAGCATGGATCAACTACGGGCTCGGTTCGCTCAGTGACAATCTGCCTCAGTTCATCAACATTGGCCCACGCTTCTTCGACAAGAAGGATGCGCATTATCTTGGGCCGGCCTACGAGGCGGTAAATCTCAAGATCGACCCCGGTAATCCGCTCGATTATGCGAGGCCAACCAATGGCATGACGCCAGAGAATCAACTCAGGAATCTCAATTTCACGAACAAGCTCAATCGTCTTGCAGCAGAACGCTACCCTCGCGATCCGGTTGTCGAAGCGAGGATCAAGTCCTATGAGCTGGCCTATCGCATGCAGACAGCCGTTCCCGATGCGCTGGACTTTTCACAGGAATCTTCTGAAACCAGAAATCTTTATGGTCTGGAGAATAATGAAACCAAGGCTTTCGGTCAGCAGCTTCTGGCAGCGCGGCGCCTTTCCGAGCGTGGGGTGCGTTTCATTCAGATCATGCACGGCGACGGTGCGGCAGGTGCATGGGACAACCATTCGGGATTGAAGAAAGGGCACACGAAGCTCTCAAGGCAGGTTGACCTGCCTACCGCGGGTTTGCTGAAAGATCTGAAGCAGCGGGGACTGCTCAAGGACACCATCGTAGTGTTTGCGACCGAGTTCGGTCGCACCCCGGGTTCTCAGGGCGCAGATGGCCGTGATCATCATTCGTTTGGCTTCAGTGTCTGGATGGCCGGTGCCGGTATCAAAGGGGGCGTGGTCGAGGGGGCGACTGACGAACTGGGCTACCATGCCGTGGAAGCACCCCATTACGTGACCGATGTGCACGCTACGATCAACCACCTCATGGGCATTGACCCCCACAAACTGGAAGTTCCCGGGCATAAGCGCCTCGAAAAGGACTTTGGCCATCCTATCCAGGGGATTATATCCTGAGCCCGGAAGACAATGAACCGTTCGATCCAGTGAGAAAATACCTGCCACTCCCTTGTACCCTGTTGTCTGCCCTATTGTGCATTCCGTCCTCATCGCATGCCCGGATCCAACCGGCTGAAGATGCGCCGCAGCCTCTTTCTCCTGCGGAGAGTGCTCAAAGGATTGTATTGCCCGAAGGCTTCCAGATTGATCTGGTGGCGAGTGAGCCCGTAGTCAAGGAGCCGTCTGGGATCGCCTTTGATGAACATGGGCGGGTTTTCGTGTGTGAGCTCCATGGATATAACATCGAGGGGCACATCGACACGCAGGAGCTGAACAAGACCGGAGAACTTGATAAGACGGTGCGGCGCATCCGGTGGGAGTTCAAGGGAGGAAAAATTGCAGAGGAGGCACTTAAACAGCAATTTGGAGTGGTCAAGTTGTTGATCGACACGGATGGAGATGGACTGATGGATAAGGCAGAGGTGTGGGCCGATGACCTCCCGCCATGTTATGGGCTTATTGCTGCGCGCGGCGGGATCATCGTCACCTGTGCTCCCCACATCATGTTCTTCGCGGACCGGGATGGCGATGGGAAGCCGGAGGTGCGTGAGACTCTTTACACGGGATTCAAGGTCAATACCATCGAGAGGGGTATCAACAACCCGATCTGGGGACTCGACGACTGGATCTATGTGGGCAGTGGTTCGGGAGGCGGAACGATCACGGGACCGAAACTCAAGGGGCGGTTCGAACTCGGAGGTTCCGACTTCCGGATCAAGGCGGATGGCTCGGCGATCGAGCATGTGAACGGGAGCGTCAGCACGTTTGGCCTGACGATGAACGCTATCGGTGATCGCTTTCCATCCTCCGGGGGGAACCCGGCCCGGTATGCGCTCCCGCTACCACGCCATTATCTTGCTCGCAATCCGCACGTGGCGACCCCGGGCTCAACCCAGGAGGCTGCGGACTACGGTAACGGTTATCGGATCAGTGATCCGCACCCCTGGCGTGTCAAGCGGGGCAGGGATCCGGCCTGGGTGAAGTTCTACGGACAGCGCGAAACCAACAGCAATTACTTTTCCGGGGGGTGCAGTACAACGTTCTACGGGGGCCGGCTCTTCCCTGAGCAGTATCATGGAAATCTGTTTTACTGTGAGCCTTCGCTCAACATCGTGCATCGCACGGTCCTCACGCGCGATGGTGCCGGCTACCGGGCCCGGCGGGCATCCGATGAGCAGGAGTCCGAATTCCTTGCTTCCACCGACCAATGGTTCCGACCAATGAATCTGCGGGTCGGTCCGGACGGAGCACTTTATATCGTCGATATGTACCGTGAAATCATCGAGGACTATTCGGCGGTTCCCCGGTTTCTCCAGCAGCAGTATGGGTTGAACAAGGGTAAGGAATACGGGCGGATCTGGAGACTTAGGCCCAAGGGAAAAGCATTGGCTCTGAAGGAGAATCTAGGCAAGGCCACGGTCAAGGAGCTGGCACAGGCTCTTGCGGATGACAATCCATGGCGCCGGTCCACGGCACAGAGAGTTCTTCTTGAAAGGAATGATAGTGGTGCACGTGATCTCCTTGCGAGGTTGATCCAGACCGAGGGTGTTGCCCCGTCAGGTGTTATCCGTGCCCTGCAAACCCTGAGATCATTGAAATCCCTGGAGTCCTCGGACGTCCTGGTGGCCCTCAATCATGAGGACCATGGAGTGAGAGTGCATGGCTTGCGCCTGGCTGAACAGTGGCTGGATTCGGACGAAGCCCTTCGTTCTCACTTAATCACGATGAGCCAGGACCCGGATCCCCGGGTCCGTCTGCAACTCGCCATGACACTTGGTGAATCCAAGGATACGTGGTCGGTCGAGCCCTTGAGGGACCTGGCCGAAAGACATGGAGGCGATCGTTGGATGGCTACGGCCCTCCTCAGTTCTGCAAACAATAAGAACGGGGGTCGTCTGCTTCTCGGTCTTCTGGGTAGCATTGAGCTGGGATCGGGAGCCCGGGCCTTGCTCGAGCCACTGGCAAAAACGGTCGGCGGACGAAGAGATGGGGAGCAAATGGCGGCCGCTCTGCGGTTGGTGTCCTCGCTGGGTGCCGACCTCCAGAAAGCATGCTTGACTGGTTTTGCAGGGAGCGTTTCACGTGGTCGAGTGCCAGTTCCGGAGTCCGTCGATGGCTGGGTCGTCCTGACACGCTTTCTCAGCAGCAGTGATGCTCAGGTCAGGGAGCTGGCAGCCAAGCTTTCAGCGGAACTTCCGGTTGCGGAAGGCGACCGTCTGGCAGCAATGTTTGAGGAGGCAGCAGAGACTGCCCTGGAACCAGAGGGTGAGCTGGGAAAACGAAGCCAGTCCCTTCAGATTCTTGCCAGCGCGCCTTTTGAAGTCTTGTTACCAGTGGCCTCCAAGCTGCTGGATTCAAGACAGTCGCCTGATATTCAGGCTGCAGCGATAGCAGCCCTTGGGATATCGGGCGACCAACGCGCTGCCGAGGTCCTCCTCAAGGGTTGGCCAGGGTTTTCGCCAGCATCCCGCAGTGTGGTCCTTCAGACGATCTTTTCGCGCAGGAACCGGCTTCCTGTATTAATCGGGGCAATTGAAAAGGGGGTCGTTCACCCCGGCGATATCTCCGGAGTGCAGAGGGAGCAATTGAAGGCCATTCCAGACGTCAATCTGGCAGCGCGCGCAGGCAAGTTGTTCAAGGAATCCTCCACGGAAGCCGAACTGACGGCCCGCATTGCACGCTATCGTGGAGCGCTCGGCAACAGCACGGATCCTGCAAAGGGGAAGGTTGTCTATCAGAATAATTGCATCGTATGCCACAAACTCGGGGACGAGGGCAACGAAGTCGGGCCCTCACTTGGGAGTATCACGGGCAAGCCGGATGAATCCGTTCTCATGGACATCCTTGATCCAAACGGGAAAATTGAGCCGGAATATAAACTCTATCTTATCTCAGCGAAGGGAGGGAGGGCTCATGCAGGGGTATTGGCTTCCGAGTCGCCCACCAGTGTCATCCTCAAGCGCGTCGACGGGGGGACCGATGTCATTCTTCGCAAGGACATCATTAAGATGACTGCTTCCGAGATGTCCCTCATGCCAGCTAATCTTCATGCGCAGATGAGTCCGCAGGATGCCGCCGACTTGATCGCATTCCTGCGGATGACGTTCGCGGGGAACCCGAAAAGTCAGTGAGTTTTTCACCAGAGTGCCGGTTGTCCCGGCTGCTCATCGTAAGATGAGCGGAGAGGGCGAGGAGTCGGGAGGAGCTCATTTTGGGCGCTACTATTGACTAGATATGTGGTTCCATCTGGCATGAGAGCACTTTGTCTCGGGCTTGCATACGCCTTTCTTTCTCTTCCGGTTCAAGCTGATCGCTTCAAGGAATGGGACCGTAACAAGGATGGGAAGCTCCAGAAGGAAGAGTTGCCTCCCAATGCGCGACGAAATTTCGAGAGGGTTGACACCGATAAGGACGGGGTCATTTCCCTGGCTGAGCATAAGGCATTCCTTAATCGGCGTAGTGGGGGAGGGCAGAGCCAACAGGCTCATCCGGATTATCAAACAGTCCGTAATCAGGATTATGCCGGTTCCGGGAACCAGCGCCAGATGCTCGACTTGTTCCTTCCTCGGGAGAAAACCGAGAAGCTCAGACCGCTTCTGGTCTATGTCCATGGTGGGGGCTGGAGAGGTGGAAGCAAGGAGGGGGCCTTCAGGCGTCTGCAGCCATTACTTGAGGGATCAGGCTTTGCAGGGGCAGCCATCAATTACCGGTTGACCAACGAAGCGAGCTGGCCAGCCCAGATCCACGATTGCAAGGCGGCTATCCGATGGTTGAAAGCTCATGCCGGGAAGTATGGGTATGATTCCGAGCGGATTGCGGTCTGGGGAACGAGTGCGGGAGGTCACCTGGTATCCATGCTTGGAGTCACCGGTGATGTTCCGGAGCTGGAAGGAAAACTGGGCAAACACCTTGATGAAAAATCCAGCATCACATGTGTGGTGAACTATTTTGGTCCGTCCAATCTCCTCACCATGGATGACTACCCCAGTAATATAAAACACAGTGCTGCGGATTCGCCGGAGGGCAAGTTGGTGGGTGGTGCCCTGCTGGAGAAAAAGGAGGTTGCCGTGAATGCGTCCCCCGTCACTCATGTGAGCTCCAAGGATGTGCCCATGCTCCTTGCTCATGGGACCAAGGACATGCTGGTGCCCTATCAGCAATCGGTAGAATTCAGCAAGGGTCTGGCAAAGCACAAGGTGGATTACATCTTCCTTACCATGAAGGAGGCGGGCCACGGATTTCGCAGCAAGGAACTGACCGAGAAGGTGCGGGAATTCCTGGCGCATCACCTCATGGGGCGATCGAGCAAGCTTACCAGTGGGACGATTCCTCCGGGTCGATAGGGGTCATCAGGAACCGGGTGCTTAGAGGCTCCGGAGGAGAGTGTCTATCATGGACTGCGCCTGGAAAGCGTAGCTTCCTCCGAAGAGGATGGAGTGGTTGAGAACATGATAGAGATTATAGAGCTCCGTCCGCAGTTTGTGCCCCGGGGGCAGGGGCCAGGCTTCCTGGTAGGCCCGGTAGAATGACGAATTGAATCCTCCGAAGAGCTGCGTCATGGCGAGGTCCGCTTCCCGGTCGCCGTAGTAGACGGCCGGGTCAAAGATCACGGGAACTCCATCCGTCAGGACGGCTGCGTTTCCTCCCCATAGATCGCCGTGCAGCAGGGAGGGGGAAGGTGGTTCTTCAAAGAAGCAGTCGAGGTTGTCGAGGAGAGTGTCGGCGCCACGAAAAGAAAACCCACAGTCCCCGGCCAGCCGGAGCATGTGGCCGAGTCGAGACTCTCTTAGAAAATCCACCCATGAATTGGAAGGGGTATTGGGTTGACTGGTAATGCCAATGTAATTGTCCCGGGACCAACCGAAGTGGTCAGTGGTCGTGCGGTGAAGATCAGCAAGCTGTCGCCCCATTAGCTCCTGGGCCTGTGAGCTGGAGTCCTCCAGAGTAAGGAACTCGAGAACCAGATAGGATCTGTCGCGCGTAACTCCGGAGCAGATTGGCTGCGGAACCTTCACCGTGGCTGTATCATGGAGGGCAGCCAGTCCCATGTGCTCCAGCTCGAACATGTCGACTCGGGAAGGGCTATTGCTCTTAATGAAGTAATTTCCGAGCTGGAAGGTCTCGTTAATGCATCCTCCTCCAATTGCCCGGGGAGTCCCGGTAGGTTCCTGCCCAGTCTCTCTGGTGATGGTCTCGCGGATAACATCGAGATCCGTCATTTCAGGAGAGTTGCTTCTCGATGTGAGCCAGGAGCCCCTGACATCCGTCCTCGATGAGGTCGGCCACCAGCTCAAATCCCGAGGGTCCGCCGTAATATGGATCCGGGACTTCATCTGCTTCGTGATCCTCACAAAAACCAGTAAAAGGGTGAACCTTTGCCCGGGCCTCTGCATCCGGTGCTGCCGCGAGGACTTCCTGCCTGTTGAAGTCATCCATGGTGAGAATCAGGTCAAAATCCTTGAAGTCCTCGATGGAAATTTTTCGGGCTGCGCCGCACACTGGGATTTTCCGTCCCTCCAACGTCGCGCGCATTCGTTCATCGGGAGCCTTCCCGGCATGGGCATCGATGGTGCCGGCGGAGTCACAGGTGACTTGATCCTTCATCTTGGATTCCTCCAAGAGGTGCCGAAAGACGTTTTCTCCCGCTGGAGAGCGGCAGATGTTCCCCCAGCAGACAAAAAGAACGCTGAATTTATGGGGATTTGGCATGAGGACAGCATGGGAGAGGAGCAAGAAGCTGGCAAGCGGCCATCGCGATCTCTTGGTCTTGAGAGTCCCCGAGTTCGGGGTTTGGTGTAATTCTTGCGTAAGTTAGTAACTTTTTGTTCGTCATTGAGTTAGATTCCGAGCATCTAAGACACATGAAGACGAGTATATTGATCGGGGTAGGAGCTCTCCTCTTTGGGGGAGTAGGGGGATATCTGGTTGGCAATGGGAGCGATGAGGCGACTCCCGAACAAAATGAAAGGGTGGATGTTCGCTCCAAGAAGTCCTCCACCAACCGGGGATCAGTAGCCACTGTCGCTGCCGGCAATGCTACCCCTCGTGCGACCAGGTCATCTGGGGGCCTGCGCGAAATTTTGTCTGAGCCGGGACAGACGAGCAGGATCATGAGCTTACTCGAGTATTATTCAGATCTCGATCCGAGTGAGTTTGAGGGTGAAGTTCAAAAGTTGCAGGGCTTGCCGATGTCCCAGCGGATGCTGGCGATGAACCTTCTTTTCTCCCGTTGGGCTGAGAATGATCCCAAGGGATCGTGGGAGCGCAGTCAGCAGATGGGCTTTCCAGAGATGTTCATGGCTCGGGCTGGTGCGGTGTCCGGGTGGGCGGCGTCAAACCCGGAAGCGTTGGCGCAGGAATACTCCAGCGACCCAAATGAATTTGGCATGGGTCCCGGCGGCAGAGGCAAGGGTGATACTGCGGCGATGATTGCCGGGGAGTGGGCCAAGCAGAACCCTGAAGCAGCTCTGAAGTGGGCGCAAACCCTTGAGGAGGGAGAGGCGGCAGATGCTATTGGAGGAATTTTCAATGAGCTGTCACAGAAGGACCCTCAGGAAGCGCTGAGAATGGCGGCAACCCTCGACGATAATGCCAGAGGTGATGCGTATGAATCAATTGCAGCTTCGTGGGCCATTAGTGATTATGCGGCCGCAGACCAGTGGATCAACAGCTTAGGTGAAGGGCAGTCAAAGGCCCGCTTCGCGGCCATTGAATCTCTGGCGAACGCCAGTCCTTCTCAGGCGGCTCGGGAGACCGCGAAACTTCCAGCAAGCGAGGAGCGAGATGAACTCGTAGCCGAAGTGAGCAGGGAGTGGGCCCGTCAGGATGCCCCCTCGGCCTTTGAGTGGTTGACAGAGTCGGGAAGTGAAGGTGCGGTGGAAGAGGGTATCGGTCGTGTTGTGGGAGCCCTCGCACAAGAGGACCCGGAGCGAGTTCTTGACTATATTGATTCGCAGGATGCCGGTGAGGTAAGGGACAATGCAGTGCAGGGATATGTTTACGGTAATCGTGACGCTCCTCCTGCGGAGACAATCAGGTTGGCGGAGACGATCTCTGGTGAGGATGACCGGCAGCGAGCTGTGACGAGGGTTGCGTATGAGTGGGCCCGGGAGGATCCTGAGGCGACTCTTCAGTATCTTGAGACCACAGATGCCATTGGTGAGGATTCACGCGAGAGAATCGCAGAGAGGGCCGAGAGGGCTGCAGCTGGAGAAGATGTGGGCCGAGGGTTCCGTGGTCCTCCGGGACGGAGATAGAGAATTTAGGCAATGATACTGGATGGCGTTCGCCCAGAGTATCCTTGAGCTTACCACCCCTGCCGACAGACATGATCAGTAGCAGCGACCTTTCCGAGGAGCAAAAATCGGCAATGAGGCAATGGGCTGAGGAGGGCGCAGACCTTTCTGACATCCAGAAGCGCTTGAAGGGTGAGCTTGCATTGAACGTGACATATATGGACACCCGCCTTTTGGTTCTGGACCTTGGTATTGAGATCAAGGTGGAGGACACGGAGGAAGCTGATTCTCCGAGTGAGGAGCAAGAGTCGGGGAAGCAAGGGGAGGAGGCGTTGGAAGCTCCTCCAGAAGAGCTTCGTGGGGATCCCCTCCCAGATGGGCTCTCAGCAGACTCTGTTGAGGTTACAACTGATGAGGTTGCGCGTCCGGGTGCAATGGTCAGTGGGAGTGTTACTTTTAGCGATGGGGCAAAGGCGATTTGGCTGATCGATGAGTATGGCAGGCCGGGGCTTGAACCGGAGACGCCAGGGTATCAGCCGAGCGATTCAGATCTCAGTGAATTCGAGAAGCACCTCAGAGCTCTGCTCCAAGGCTAAGAAGGCTGGGTCGAATTCCGGGTGAAGTCTTCCCGAAGGTTCGTTTTAAGCTTGGAGAGGAGTGAGGATAGGCTCAGTTCTTCCCTTCACGTAGGGCTGTTTATCGGACTTCCTGGAGTATGAAGCTCTCGGGAGGATTTCCGCCCTCGTGGGTATTAGCTGTAGATTTCCCCGCCCGTTTCCACGAACTCCTGAGACTTCTCCCGCATTCCCTCCTCAACTGCGGATTCTGGTGTGATCCCGTGTTCTTCCGCATACTTTCTGACATCTTCCGTGATTTTCATGGAGCAGAATGTGGGTCCACACATCGAGCAGAAATGAGCGGTCTTGGCCCCGTCCTGAGGAAGAGTTTCATCATGAAAGGAGCGAGCCTTATCAGGATCAAGCGAGAGGTTGAACTGGTCATTCCAGCGAAATTCGAAACGGGCCTTGGACAGAGCGTTATCGCGTTCCTGAGCCGCAGGATGGCCCTTGGCTAGGTCCGCGGCATGGGCAGCAATCTTGTAAGTGATGACCCCTTCGCGAACATCTTCCCGATTTGGGAGCCCCAAGTGTTCTTTTGGGGTGACGTAACAGAGCATCGCGCAGCCATACCAACCGATCATCGCCGCTCCAATTCCACTGGTCAGGTGATCGTATCCTGGCGCTACGTCGGTGGTCAGCGGGCCGAGGGTGTAGAATGGAGCGCCATGGCACCATTCAATCTGCTTTTGCATATTCTCCTGAATCAGGTGCATGGGAACGTGGCCAGGTCCTTCGTTCATGACCTGACAGCCCTTTTCCCAGGCACGGGTGGTGAGTTCTCCCTGGACCTCCAGTTCGGCCAATTGGGCATAGTCGTTGGCATCTGCAATTGATCCGGGGCGGAGCCCGTCACCGATCGAAAAGCTGACATCGTAAGCGGCGCAGATGTCACAGATATCGTCCCAATGGGTATAGAGAAAATTCTCCTTGTGGTGATGCAGACACCACTTCGCCATGATGGA
>DFWB01000107.1 GCA_002380675.1 Akkermansiaceae bacterium UBA4145 | reverse complement strand
GCATCAGGCAGGCTACTCCACAAAAAGAACGAGAGTCGACTGGCCAATTCGAGATCCGTAATACGCGTCGCCTCATTCCCCCTCTCAACTATTCGACCAAGATAGAGAAAGTTCGGAGACGACAAAACCGAGGACAGCACCTCCACAATGGCTTCCTGGAAATCAGCACAATTGGGCCTCAACTTTTCGTAAAGAAGCATCTTCTGTTCAACTTCCTTCTCAGTCACGGGCCGGCGCCATGCCCGAAACATGAAGCGCTCGATAACTTCCCGCGCGTAAAGCCGTTCATCGAGCGATCGTTTGCTGGAAAAAAAGATACGGGTGTGTGATTCAGGTGGCCACTGCTCGAGCGCAGGCGCAATGATCTCGATATAGTCGACAACCAGAGACACTGGCCTGCTGGAAGTGTTGAGAAAGGACAGGAATTCTGCCGGGTTGGGCAATTGCCCAAGTTGGTGACTGTGCCGAAAGGCATTACGAGGCACTTCGGACAGCGGAACATCCCAATGGTAAAAGCGGGGAGCATCCGGAGGAGCCTCGATGGAGATGTCGCCACCCACATTTACCGATAGCCGTGAATCATTACTTGGCTGATTTCCAAAATATAATCGGACGGTAGGCTCGTAGTTTCCTGCATCACCTGCAAGGCGTGCGGCCCGAATCCTGACTCTCATGTTTCCCGCATCCGGCAAGCCAGTACCCACGTCGACGATGAATTTTCTGTTTGGAGCGAGGACAACCACGTCCTGCATGACGGCAGGAATAGCCGGACGAATAACCGTTGGCTTCCACGAATATTTTCCGCCGGGATAACTCCACTTCGTTCCCACTCCCTGCCCAGTGAGAAGATTCCTGAAGTGCGTTCCTCCGGGATGCCCTCTGTATTTCTTCTCTTCTCCGGCAAGAGCATCTACCAGCGACAAGCTCTCTTCCACCATTCTCTTTCTTGTCCGGACCACAGAAGCCGCATAACCGGGATCAAAGCGCTCATTGAAACTCCTCATGGAAATCCCGTAATAGACAGGCGCTGGCTCGGCACCGCGGACTGTTGCAATCTCCAATGCCCGCCGAGCCTGCACGCGATATTGCATCAGTTGCCCTGCCGTCATCTGCAATATCTCAGAGCTATTCTTAAATCCATCTTCGGAAGAGGTCTCCGGCGGCAGGTCCCGTGAAAAGTCAAAATCCAGACCCAGCAAATCCTGCATCGCGTAGTTATATTCATACCGCGTCATCCTTCGAAAGGAGGTATGCCCCTCCTCGCTTCGCCTGACTTGGGACGCCAGCAGGATCTCACCTGATAACCAGTCCACGACTCGCGTGCTTGCCTCGTCTGTCAACTGAACCTCTGCGCCTTCTGGCGGCATCTCTCCATTGCTAATCACTTCAAACACTTCCAACCACCAACTGACATCCCCACCCTGAAGGAGATCCGCATCCAGCGTATCAATTCGAAAACTTCCCTTCTGTTTTTCCGGACCGTGGCACCCAATACATGTGGCCCTCAGGGCAGGTTCTACACTTTTGCGGTATTCCTCAAGATTAGCCTGAGGCACCTCATCCGCATTCCCACTGCTCAATGGGAGTAGCAGTAACCCGACGTAGACCACCAGTGTGTTTTTCCTCATTGATAGCAACCCGGCATTAGATTGGAGCACCTGAGATCAGAACTTCCATGAGAAAAGATTATAGGCCCCCGGACTCTGACACCACCGCTTTTTGATACGCCCTTTCAGCCACCACTTTTCCGGAAGCAGCAACCATCTCATGTAAACATGCGACCTCAGGTCAGAAGTCCGCTAAATCGGCCAAGGCCCACCCCCGGAGCACTTTGTCTGCAACGGTGCCCGTTTCCTCTGAATATGGAGCCCCCTCGTCAAGCGGCCTTTCGCAGGAGGGCTACCATGACGCCTTGAATCACCAGCTCGCTCAAAGGGATGAGATCTGGATACATTTCATTTTCGGCCTGCAGGTGAGGCTTTCCGGAATTGACGATATATCGTTTCAGGGTTGTCTCCCCATCGATGAGAGCCGCAACGACATCTCCATCGCGTGGTTCACGCATTTCCAGGACAACGGTATCCCCATCACAGATATGGGCATCAATCATCGAGTCTCCCCGGACGTTCAAGGCAAATACTTTCTTTGACTTGGAAAGGCCGATACTTGTCACATCGATCGACACACAACCATCGCGCTCCGGCACAACATCTTGCGCCATGCCGGCGGCGATTTCTCCATAGACTGGAATATCCATAATCTCTTCGCGTTCCAGATCCTCTGGCAATACCACCGCTCGAGCTTTTCCCGGAAGCCGATTGATGGCCCCCTTCCGCTCGAGAGCACGCAGGTGACTCATTGCCGCGGTCTGACTCGCGAATCCAAAATGGGACTGAATCTCCCGAGTGGAGGGCATTACGCCAGTCTGTCGATGCGAGTCGCGGAGAAAATCGAGTAGTTCTTGCTGCCTATCCGTGAGTTTTTGGGACATTTGAACAGTTAATGTTTGTTTGAACAGTATTGATCCTAAAAGAGCTGTAATGCAAGTATTTATTTAGTCTTCCAGTAAGGGGAAGCCGGAAAATTGGCTCTTGAGAATGGTTCACTGGATGAGAATATCATGATCAATGAATATTGCACCCGGCCCGTCTCTGGCCTGCCTGGCACTCTCATTCATCTCCTTTGCCTGTGCACCACCAAACCTGACAACCACAGCGGGATCGATCCGCATCCCTATTCCTCACTCGGTAGTTTCCCCACAAGGTGGTCCTCCATCTGTCGTCGCCAAGCGAGTCATCGTCATCGACGCCAGTAACGGGAGGGTCCTGATGGCAAAAAATGCCGATGAGAGATGTGCGGTTGCCAGCACCCAGAAGTTAATGACAGCCTTGCTGGTGTCTGAAGCCGGATCACTAAATGACCCTGTGGTTATCCACTCAAGTGATACTCTGGTTGAGCCTACCAAACTCTATCTAAAAACTGGTCACAGGTATACTCGTGGACAGTTACTCAAGGCTATCCTCGTCCGGAGTGCAAACGATGCGTCGGTAGCCCTTGCTCGAGACGTCGCTGGGAGCGTCCCAAGATTCGCGCAACAAATGACTCTTCGAGCACGTTCTCTCGGAATGGCTAATAGTGTGTTCCTTAATCCACACGGCCTGACACAGAAAGGTCAGTATTCTACCGCAAGAGACATCGCTAAACTTGCACGCTACGCATATCGACAACCTTCGATTCGTGGTCCACTGACAATCCGTAGCTATGACTTTATTCATAACAACGGAAAGGTCAGCAAACTCACAAACACTAACCGATTACTGAAAATCCTCCCCTACGCTACCGGGATGAAAACAGGAACAACTCGAGCTTCGGGCAAGTGTCTGGTAGCAAGTGGAACACTGCATGGCCGAACCGTGATAGCCGTTGTTCTCGGAAGTAGTCCTGCATCGGTCTGGAAGGACTCCGAGTCTCTTCTACGATGGGCACTGGAATCTCCTCAGACGATACGGCCGGTAGTGGCTTTAAGGACCGGAACCTGACCCACTTGTCATGCGAACCCCGGAGGACGAACTCGCCACCCTGTCTGAGGAAGGACTTCTCAGAAGCCTGCGGCGCATGGAATCAGGACAGCTCATTTGCGCCAACTCCGATGGCCGTAAGGTTGTTAATTTCTCCTCCAATGATTATCTCGGACTTTCTCGAGACGAAGCGCTGGTAAATGCTGCATGTGAGGCAACCAGACGCCATGGATCCGGATCAGGGGCGTCCCGCCTCATTTCAGGCACCCTTCCTCCTCATCACGCCCTTGAAGAGAAAATCGCGGAATGGAAGGGCACTCAGGCGGCCTTGAGCTTTGCCAACGGATACGCCACTGCGATTGGGGTGCTTGGTGCATTTCTCACAAAAGGAGATGTGGTCATTCTTGATAAGCTCTGTCATGCCAGCTTGATCGATGGCGCCCGCCAGTCCAAGGCAACCCTCCGGGTCTACCCCCATAACGACCTCAACAAACTCGAAGACCTCCTGAGGCATTACCGGGAACGGCTCCCTGCAAACTCTCGTCTCATAGTCGTAACCGAGTCCATATTCAGCATGGATGGCGACCGGGCACCACTTCCCGAGATTATTAACCTCGTAGAGCAGCACCATGCCCTTCTTCTTCTTGATGAGGCGCATGCCGTCGGGATTCTCGGTTCCGGCGGTCAGGGACTAGCTGAGGAATTAGGCATCCAGGACCGCGTCACTTTTCAAATGGGAACTCTCGGCAAGGCAATCGGTTCGGGAGGAGGATATATTGCCGCAAGTCGCTCTTGGATTGACCTTCTCCTTAACAAGGCGCGGCCCTTTATTTATTCCACTGCTCCCCCCCCAGCTCAGGCCGCTGCCTCGCTTTGCGGGATTGAGGTAATCACCTCATCACGAGGAGAAGCACTCAGGAATCGTCTCTGGTCAAATATATCGAGACTCGCTGAGCTCCTTGGGAAGAACCCTTGCAGTGCAATCATGCCTGTAATTCTGGGCACTAACGAAGCCGCTCTCAATGCCTCCTTAGCTCTTCTGGAAACCGGTTTTCTCGCTCCGGCAATTCGGTTCCCAACTGTACCCCGGGGATCAGCCCGACTGCGAATTACACTTTCTGCTGAGCATACGGCGGAGTCGATCGAAGGGCTCCACAAGAACTTGCTCAAAAGTTCCTGACTCCTTTCTTCTCGTCAGGGCGGTTCCCATGCCCAAGCATGAGCACAATGAAGTTCCCCTTCATCTTTCTGGCCATGTTTCCGTGCTTGGCATCAGGAGTGTCCGTAGATCCTGCGCCGTTAATTGAACTGCCCTTTGGAGCTGACCCTGCCGCCCTCCGACAAGATGGATACGCCTCACTCTTTGACGGCAAGACCTTGACGGGCTGGCGAAAGGCTGGAGGAACCGGCAAATACAAGGTCGAAGACGGCGCTATTGTTGGCTACGGGAAAAACATTCGAGGTAACACCTTCCTTTGCACTAAAGAGATCTATCGCGACTTCATTTTGACGTTCCAATTCCAATTCGTCGATCGCTCCGGCAATTCGGGATGTCAGTTCCGCTCGCAGCAACGAAACCAGACGGGACGAGTCTTTGGATACCAATGTGAACACGACAATGACGAGAAGCGATCCTACACCGCTGGAGTCTATGACGAAGCACGTCGCGGGTGGCTCTTTCCCGGGAAGTTCACGACCGGGAACAGCGGACAGGCCGCCTCAAAATTTTCCCTGAGGGGAAGAGAACTCTTCCGCTGGAAGGAATGGAATACGATCGTTATCAAGTGTGAGGGCAGGCGCATCCAGACATGGCTCAACGGAGTATCGCGGGCTGACTTCGAGGATAATGATGAAACTCATTTCACTCCCGAGGGCTTTATTGCTCTCCAGGTCCACGGTGGAAAGTCGACCCATGTTAAATGGCGTCAAATCTACCTCAGAAAGTTATAGATCTGCACGATAGTTGGCTGCGGAGATCCGGCCTCTCATGGTCTATTTAATGCCTTTTCACTCCTTCACCTGATTCTTCACTGGTCCGTGAAAACTCTTCTCTACTTCCTGTTGTCCCTCTCAATGCCTCTCTTCGCCGAACCCTTTATCGTCGCACACCGCGGTGCCTCAGGAGAGGCCCCAGAAAACACCTTGAAGGCATTCCTTCTGGCGTGGGAGCAGGGAGCTGACGCTATCGAGGGCGATTTTCACCTCACTCGCGATGAACGAATTGTATGTTTTCACGATCGAACCACCAAGAAGCTCACGGGCAAAGACCTGACCATCAACAAAAGCACATTGGCAGAACTCCAGACCCTCGATGCTGGATCATGGAAAGGAAAGGCCTTCGCTGGAACAAGAATCCCGACCATTGAACAGGTCCTCGATTGTGTTCCCCCGGGAAAGCAGATTTTCATCGAGGTCAAATGTGGTCCAGAGATCATTCCTGCCCTTATCAAAGCAGTTAAAGAAAGCGGCCTGACCAATGATCAAATCGTCGTCATTTCCTTCCAGAAGAACGTCGTCAAGTCTCTCAAGAAACAATTGCCAGATTGGACAGTCAACTGGCTCTACAGCTTCGATGCAAGAGCTTCCAACGACCCCGACAACAAGCTGCCTCACCTACTCGCAACCCTCGCAGAAATTAAAGCAAACGGACTGGGATCAAGCCCTCACCCTGGACTAAGCAAGGCTCACTTGGACAGCCTGAACCAAAAAGGCTTTCAGCACCACGTTTGGACAGTCAACAACCCCGACACAGCTCAGAGATTCATAACAATGGGCTGTCGTTCAATAACCACGGACTACCCGGGGGCACTGCGAAAAGGCTTAAAGAGACCGCTAGAGACCCCTTTTCCATAAGAAAGAGATGCTGTTGTCCGGTCAAATATCTTGCCTCAGGTAAGGAATTCGAGAACCTCCGGCCCACAAGGAATGAATAAAGCGCTCCATACCGAGCAACATTTCTGTGCCTCTTACCTCTCACCAACATGGCTGGATTCTTCAAGAACCTCTACAACAAGGTCGCGAATCGCTCAGACGTAGATTGGGATGAGCTGGAAGCCGATCTGATCGCAGCTGATCTCGGCGTCAGAACCTCTCTGGAGATTGTGGAAAGCCTCCGCACACTTGGCCGTAAAATTTCCGCTGAAGATGTCGTCGAGGCGACCCGCCAGCATATTTCG
>DFWB01000003.1:3833-22946 GCA_002380675.1 Akkermansiaceae bacterium UBA4145 | reverse complement strand
GGAAGAGGGGGGTGTTGTGCGAGTGACGTTGAATCCTGGCCCAGCCGCAGTGAGAAAGCGGTGGCCCTCTGTGACGGTGGGCGAGGTTGCTTCCCCTGAAGATGCCGTATTCGTTGATCTGGACCAGGATGGTGCAGTGGATGTGGTGAGCTGCTGCGAGGGCTCGAATCAGAGCGTGTTTATTCACTGGGCTCCGAGAGAGAGGGAGCAATATCTTGAGCCGCAGGCGTGGACGACCGCGCATTTTCCTGCGACGAGGAAGAAGCAGAGCTGGATGTTTGCTTCCGCTCTTGATGTGGACGGGATGAATGGGGTGGATCTTGTGATCGGCTCTAAGGGATCGAATGCTTCGGTAGGCTGGTTACAGTCCCCCAAAAATCCTCGAGTGCTGACAGATTGGAAGTTTTATCCTCTTTATGACGCAGGATGGATCATGACTATCGCTCCCCATGATCTCGACGGCGACGGAGATATGGACATAGTTCTATCGGACCGGAGGGGACCTGCTGCTGGAGTGAAATGGCTTGAGCATCCAGGTCCGGCAGTTGCTGCGGAAGGCGGTCGCTGGAAGGAGCACGAGATTGGGTCAAAAGGCAAAGAGGTTATGTTCCTCAAGGTGGCAGATCTCGATGGAGATGGCCTCGAGGATGTGATTTGCACGAATCGTAATGGGCACATGGACTGGTTTCGGAGAAGGGCGGGTGAAAAGGTTGCTTGGGAAAATCATGCCTTTGAGCTGCCATTCGGGCTGCCACTGGGAAAATCGCTTGCGGTTGGAGATATCGATCTCGATGGCAGAGTTGATGTGGTGAGTACAAATCGGGGAGGCGCGAAGTGTGTGGCCTGGCAGACGTGGGGTGGGTCGCCGGCTGATCGAAAGTGGAAAGAGAATGATATTGGTGGAATCGAGGGGTCCAAATTCGATCTGATCGAATTGATCGACCTAGATAAGGATGGAGACCTCGACGTCGTAACCTGTGAGGAGGTAGCGGGGCTTGGTTTGATCTGGTACGAAAACCCGAGCAGGAAGCCCTAGAGCTCCTCTTCCCATCCCCCTTCGAGAGAATCTGGTGTATTTTCCTCCGGAAGAGGGGGAAGGAGGTCTTCCCTTTCAAGTAAAAGGGGCAGGGAGAGATCTTCCAGAAGATCGACCGGAGTTTTCGTCAAGACTCCGACTAGCGGAACGATTCGATCCAGCTCGGCAATAGCGCAATGAACCATGGATGAGACAATGTCGGCATCGAAGCGTTCTCGATCGAAAAGATTCGTGATACGAAAAACCAGCTGTTGCCGGTCGATGTCAAATTCGAAACTCCCAAGGGTCAATTGCTTGTTGGCCCGCATTAGCAATTCAAGGGTTGCGGCGAGATGACTGGGCTCGGAGGTCAGGGGGCATTCTGCGACAATAGATAATGCGTTGAGTTGAGCGAATGCCTGGGCGTGGAGCTGGATATGAGTATGATGAGCTTCGAAGTGTGCCTCGAGGACTTCCCGTCCTTCGACGGGTTCGCAGTGCCACCCCTGCTGGCCAAAGGCCTGGGATACGGACTGAAGCTGGAGAGAAGGAGGTGATTCCATCAGGGTTGAGAGATTGCTTGCCTCAGAAGTTCCATTAAGGCTGCAACTGCAAGCATCAATTCCTATTCTCTTTCATGCTGCAGGGCATCACTCTCTTTTTTCGGTCCCTTGACTCATCCGCCCGTCAATAGCTTCGGCGAGCAGGTCGCGTTGTCGCGAAAGAAGTGGCTTTAAGGAGGCGATGATTCCGGAGGGCGGATCTCCGGAGAGATGGATGAGAAGCCTGTTAGATTGATCGATCTCTACCTGTGAGATCTCGGACCAGTAGATCACCCGGAGGTTATCCTGCGGCTTGAAAAAGGGAAAGATCTCAATGCCGATAGGAGTCATGATCAAGTACGCGTGGCGTATGCATCTGAGGGAGAGACGGAAGAAAATAAGGCTTATGGAAGCCGGAGCGAGAGCCCATAGACAGGCCAGCGGGGTGGTGCCGGTATTCAGAGAGAAGATTAGAAGAAAGATAGAGCTCCCTCCTGAGACCGCGGCAAGAATACCAAACAAAGAAGCCTGAGCTCCTCGGGTAAACCGGATCTCCTTATGAGGTTCGTTGATGCTCTTTGGGCCGCTGACCATGTTGTTGAGATCGTTCAAGTCCAGAAACGAGTCCTGACGCTGAGGGTCTGGCCATGATTTTTGAGCTCCTTAGTGAGCTCAATCAAATGGTAAATTTTATCTTTGCGATGAATTTTTAGAGAGTCGATGAGGTTGGCTTTAAGCGTTTTCGTCTCATGGAAACCAGAGGGCTAGCCTGAACGGACCGGATCATCTTGGGTTTTCTTCAGACGGTACAATCTTCCCTCGAGGGAACCATTCAGGAGTGGAATAGAAGATGACTGTCTGCCTCCAAAGGAGCCTGCGGCATCGTGGTTGGCGGTATAGACTGCTGCTGATCCCTCCTTTAGATAAGTACGAAGAAAGGTTCCCAGATCGCTATAGAGAGGCATGATTTCAGCTTCAGTCCCACTGCGGAGGCCGTAGGGAGGGTTGCAGACAAGAGCTCCGAAACCCGGTCCAGGGTTAACGTTCTGGAATTTGCCCCGCCTGAGCTGGATTGGGGATTTAGGAAAATATCTGTCCCGGATTCTCTCCATGGTGGATCCCGTTTCCTGGTCGATCTCGATCCCGAGTAAGCGGAGGTCCTCGGGGTGAGTCTCGCGTGCCTCGAGTTTTCGTTTCTCGGCAAGATGTAGAGCCTCGTCGTAGTCGAGAAGTGACTCAAAGCCGAATCCTCGATGAAGATTCGGAGCGATTCCCGCAGCCATCATCCAAGCCTCAAAAAGGAGTGTTCCCGAACCGCACATTGGGTCCAGAAGTGGAGAGCGGCGATCCCATCCAGAGAGAGAGAGAATGCCGGCAGCGAGATCTTCCTTCATGGGAGCCTCGCCATGCTCAATCCGATACCCCCGCTTGAACAAGGGAGTGCCTGACATGTCGAGAGCCAGAGTGGCGCGGTGTTTCTCGAGATATACCACGATGTGTACGTCCGGATCCCTTTTTTCAATAGAGGGGCGGACGCCGCCACAAAGCTTGCGGAAAGTATCCGTGATCCCATCCTTGACGCGGTGAATCGCATACCGGGTGTGGGTGATCTTCGGTGAATGACCCTTTACGTCGATACGCAGGCGGGCGTCCACAGGGAAAAGCTTATGCCAGTTGGTTTTCCGGGACTGGTAGTAAAGGAGGTCATAATTCCTCGCATTGAAGCTCCGAATCGGGCGGAGAACATTCAGTGCTGAACGTAAGCCCATGTTCGCCCGGTAAAATCCGGCGAGATTGGTGGTGATTTCGACAGCTCTCTTGTGTCTGCCAATCACCTCTATTTCTAATTCCCTGAGCTCTTCTTCGACGACCTCTTCGAGGCCCCCGCGACACAGGACGAAGCCGGGGAGGCGTTCCGGATCAGGTGCCGGTGCTGGAGCGGGCATATTGTTGGATTTCTGAGAGTGTCAGGGCAGCGGCACGATAGGGGGTTATTCTCGTTGCCGCGAGTCACAATCATCCTTGGAAAACAGGAAGTGGCACAATCAAAGAATATGCTGTGATGAGGAGCTTAAGTGAATCTTTCTCCTCGTCGGGGATTCTCCTGCTATGAGACAAATACCCCCTACCTATGATTTTTCGATCAGCACAAAGCCTCCTGATCGTAGCAGGAGCCTCAATTGCACTCGCTGCGGCCGAACCAGAGAATTTTGCACGCCTCACTTTTCATAGTGCTCCAAAAGCTCTGTCGGCTGAGGCCACGACTGAGGATTGGCCCCGGTTTCTGGGCCCAAGGCATGACCTGCACTCGAAAGAGACCAGGCTCCTCAAGGTCTTTCCCAAGCAAGGGTTAGCAAAGGTCTGGGAGGTCAAGCGCGGTTCCGGGCATGCTCCAACGGTGATTTCGGGTCGTCGACTAGTCATGTTCCACGTGCTTGACGGGAAGGAAGTCATAGAATGCCTGCATACGGAGACGGGCAGACGATACTGGAAGTACGAGTATCCAGTTCGGTTGGGTTCCAGTTATGGAGTTGAGGATGCGCCAAGATCTGGACCGGTTATAGATGGAGACCTAGTCTTTGTCGTTGGTATCCGGGGGGACCTGCATTGTCTGAGACTTGAGACGGGAAAATTGATTTGGAAAAGGAATCTTGAGGAGGATTATGGGCCCGCTCCTTTCTTTTTTGGACGCGGTGGTTGTCCTCTGGTGCAGGGGGAACAGCTTATTATCAATGTTGGTGGGAAGATATGCGTTGGGGGGTTTGATAAAAGAACAGGGCGTTTATTGTGGAGCACCAAGCATGAGTGGAACGCCAGTTATGCATCTCCGGTCCCTGCTGTCCTTAATGGAAAAGAGCGGGTTTTGGTTTTTACTGGGGGGATGGTGGACCCCCCGACCGGAGGATTGCTCAGTATCGATCCGAAAAATGGGCGAATTGATGATTCATTTCCCTGGCGTGCCCGAATGTTCGCATCGGTGAATGCGGCATCCCCTGTGGCCGTGGGCAATGCCATCTTTATCACGGAAAGCTATACTGAGGGAGGAGCTCTCGTTGACTTAGGTCCAGATGGTGATTTTCGTATGCGCTGGAAGGCTCCGCGCTTCGGTAGCCAGTTTACCACGCCGGTTTTTCATGAAGGGCATCTTTATGGAGTCAGTGGCACTGCAGGAACAGAGATCGTCTGTCATGAGGTGCGGAGTGGTAAAGAAAAGTGGAGAGACCCTATTGATCTTGCGGGTGCGCGTCTCGGGAGAGCAAGCTTACTGAGGGTGGACGGCGCCTTTCTGTGCCTCGGAGCACAAGGGACTCTTCTCTGGCTTGATCTGTCTCCGGGAGGCGCACGAGTAATTACCAGAACACAGCTTTTTCGAGCGCCGGAGACGTGGGGGGTTCCTGCTCTGAGTAGAGGCCTGCTTTACGTCAACCAGAACGCGTTCGGATCGAGGCTGGTTTGCTATGATCTCCGCGGGAAGTAGGTGTATTTGGCAGCTTTCGCTAATACCCCGGTTGCAGTGCTCAGAAAATCCGGTAAGCATAACAAATGCACGTCGATATCATCAGGAGGCTGTGGGTCTGCGGGATCTTGGTAGCAATTGCCTTTTTCGGTGCGCAAGCGGGGTATGCAGAGACAAAAAAAATTGGCAAGGTGGAATTTGATCAGGCAGATCTCAGCGACCTGGTTGCCTTCTTGCGAGAAGGAGCTTCGGGTACGGCTCGCAATGTCATTGTCGATCCGAGGGTCAATCGAGAATTGAGAGTCAGTCTTCGCCTCTACGATGTGACCAAAGGAGTAGCATTCGCCTATGCGGCTGAACTTGGAGGTTTTGATTATCGTGAGGACCGGCACGCTATCCGGATAGTTCCCAGAGGCGTGAGCGTAAGGCCCAGACCGTTCCTGAAACGGGGAAGTCCGGTGATAGTCCGACGGCTCTCCGAGATCAGGATGCCCAAGGTTGAATTTGAAGAGGCCAATTTAGGGCAGGTCATTGAAGAGCTGGTGGAGGCGACTCGCATGCTGGATTCATCGAAAAAGGCAATTAACATCCTTCTCGGTCCGGGAGTGGACCCTTCCTCACCGGTGACACTACAGCTCCAGAATATTCCAGTGGGACAGGTTCTGAAGTATATTGCACAATTCTCCAATCTTGAAATTCGGATTGATGGAAACGCAATTCTCCTGCTCAAGAGAAAAAGAGTCGGAAGGTAGTAGTGTGAGTGAGGAATCGGCCCAATTTCCTCAGGGAGCGATTCCCGGGTAACTGCGGTGAAAGGCCTTCAGCATATGCTGCCCATAGAGAATAGGTTCGAGAGGCGGAATGCTAGAAGGCTCTCTCTCAAAGGGAGGAAGAGAGTCCAGAGCGATAGGTGTCACCATGGTGTCGAGATTGGGCTCGAAGAAAAACGGGATAGAGTATCTGGTGGAGGCCCCCCGGGGGCTTCGGACTCGATGAGGCGTGGCCATGAAATAATGACCAGTCCAGAGCTCTAACATGTCCCCGAGGTTGATAACGAGGGTGTCGGGACGAGGGCTTGCCGTAATCCACGTCCCGTCCGCCTGGCGTATTTCGAGCCCTCCGATCTCATCCTGGGCGAGAATAGTCAGACAGCCAAAATCCGTATGGTCGCCGATCCCCTGATTGATATTTGAATGTGGCTCAACAGGAGGATAGGCGATGAGCCGTAGCATGCAGTGAGGAGGAATGAAGTGACGGGAGAAGGTGTCTTCCTCGAGACCGAGACACAGAGCCAGACTTTTCACCAGATTCTCTCCGATACGGCAAAGCTGCTCCAGATAGGACTCACATGCCTCGCGGAAGTGGGGGCAATGTTCAGGCCACTGGTTAGGCCCCCTAAGGGTATGGTAGTCCGTTTCTGATTCCGAGGGTGGGTATTCGAGTCCGAGGTCGAGAGTCTCCTTATGGTCAGGAGTGCCCTGTGTTTCTTCCTCATCAAGAACGGAGTAACCTCGGAAATGCCTCGAAAGGCTAAGGTGAAGGGCATTTTTCTCTGCTGCTGGAAGTGCAAAAAAATTCCGGGTCTGTTCAAACATGGTTTTGAGAAGACCAGCTGTCAGCTCTGGACAACGCAGATAGAAAAACCCGGTATTGTGACATGTGTGCCGCAGGCTCTGAAGGACGGAAGGATCGTGGGAAACGATATCCGTATAATTGAAGGTAGGAAGGTTCCCGTCCATCACCCGCAAGTATTCGGACTATTCCAGGTCAGTCACGCAGAAATACAGAAGGGCCTTCCTCTCCCTAAAAAAATCGCCCGGATCCATCGGAGCCGGGCGAGTAGTGAGACGGATTAAGTTCTGCAACTTGGTGCCTCAGGCAGATCCAAAGGCCTCCTTGATTACTTTTCCGCGGTTTCCTACGAAGAAGGGGCGGCCGCCCATGGCGTGAATCCTTTTCTCGACCGGAAGTCCAAGGGCGTAGGCGACAGTGGTATGAAGGTCTTTGGGTTCGTAGGACTCGGTTTCGATGTTGCTTGCGGCTGCATCAGTCTTCCCGATGACCTTGCCTCCTTGGACGCCGCCGCCTGCCATCATGATCGAGAAGGCTTTGGGGAAGTGATCCCTTCCACCTCGTCCATTGATCTTTGGAGTTCGGCCAAATTCGGTGGTCAGAACAACCATGGTGTCGTCGAGCATGCCCTGTGATGATAAATCCTGAAGAAGGGCCGCGATTGGAGCGTCCATGGCGTTCGTTCGGTTGGCTGCGGTTCCTGCGTTGCCATGCTGGCCATCCCACCCTCCAAGTTGGACCTCTACGTATCTCACGTCATTCTGAACCAGCCGCCGAGCGAGGAGAAGGCCTCGGGCGAATCGTGAATTTCCGTAGAGAGTCTTCACGCTGGCGGGCTCTTTGTTAATGTCGAACAGTTCCGTGGTTTTGCTGTCGAACAATTTGACGGTTTCCTCGTAGAAGTCGGCGTATGACTTGACTTCATCGTGCGGAAATCCTTTTGCGAAAGACTCCCGGAAGGTCTCTGCATACCTGAGGCGGCGCTCGAACTGCGTTTTGTTAATTTTCGGCAGAAGGTCCTTGATGCCGCGATTGGGATCTCCGATCGGAAGCGGGCTGTGGTCAGGACGAAAAAAGCCGGGTCCAGGGTTTCCTCCGCCGACTACTACACTGTCCGGGACCAGCTTGCTCCGACGTCCCAGGAAGTATTGAGCCCATGATCCGATCTGAGGGTGGGAGACGCCCGGTCGTCGGGCGAATCCTGTGTGCATGAGGTAGTTGCCGCCCCCGTGATCCCCTGTCCTTGTGGTCATGCTCCGGACCACTGCAAATTTATCTGCCTGTTTGCCAAGCTCGGGAAGCAGGTTGGAAATCTGGACGCCATCCGCATTGGTTGAGACCGGTTGGGACGGACCTGAAATTCCACTTGTGGTTTTTGGGTCAAAAGTATCGACGTGAGTCATTCCTCCGGACATGTAGAGGAAGATGACGTTTTTCGCGGTTGCGTGAGAGGCAGGGTTAACAACTTGGCTCTCCGCCGCGCCGGCAATGCCGGGAAGGATTGAGACCCCGAGCGTTGAGGCTGCAGCTCCAGTGAGGAAATTTCTCCGATCTAGTTCGGTGAGCTTGTTGTTACTATCTTTCATAGCTGAGTGATCGTGGTTGGGTTACTTGATAAATAAAAATTCAGGAGTGTTGAGCAGAGCCCAGATCAGGTCGGAGAAGACCTCCGGGCCACCGGAGCGGAGTTCCCGGTCAAGAAGGTGCTGCTCGCTGCCGACTGCTCTTCTGCTAAGAATGCTGATGAAGGCAACATCCGCCTTTTCAAAATTTGAGCGGAGGTTTTTCATCTCGAGGAATATTCGAGAGCCCGGCTGGGTCAGGATTTCGGTCGCGTATCCGTTCATCAACTCCATGACCTGTGGGACGGATCCTTTGAGAGAGCTTGCGTTAATTACGAAAGTTCGATCCGACTGTCCGAACTTACTGAGAAAATGCGCGGGGTCGGACGGCTGGGGAAGTTCCGAGGCCCGAGCAAGTAACAGCTTTCTCTTCCGGGCTGCCTCCATGAAGGCCATCATCATCTCCTCGTCCGTTGGTCCCGTGGGCTTCTTGCTGAGAGCGGTTTGACCGAAGGGTTTTTCTCCCTTGGGGGGTTTCGCCTTTAAAATTGAGACACCTGCCGCATTTACCAGACTTTGTTCTGGCTTGAACTTGTTGAATTCGTCTACCCGGGCCACAAAGTCTTTTGGAGCGCCAGCTGATTGGGAGGAATTAATGAGCTGATTGTAGCGCTTGCCAGAATCCAGCTTGAACTGATTGGGGTCCTCTACCATCAGAGTGATGAGAGAGTCCCAGACCTGCTCCGAGGTCATTCTCCGCAGGAGGGGCCCAGGAAAGTAATAAGGATCGGTAATGTTGACTTCCTTCCTGCTAGCCAGTCGGTTGTAGGCCTTCGTGTTAACGATTGCCCATGCGAAGGCTTTCAGGTCGAAATTGAGAGAAACCATCTCCTCGGCGAGGACTTTGAGGAGGTCAGCGTTGAGGCTTTTTTCAGGATCGATGTTGTGAATCGGCTCGGCGGCGCCACGGCCCATATAGCGAGCCCACATGCGGTTGGCGATATTCATTGCGAATCGCTCATTCTTGCGGGATGTGAGCCACGCGGCAAGTCGCTGGCGAGGATTCAGGGCAGCCGCGGTTGAGCCGTTCTCCTTACCGAAAAGGATCCATGGGTCTACCTTATCCCGGGGAAAACCATCTTCATACTGGTAATTATCAGGAAGTCTCATCGAGCGGTTTGCGACGGTATGGACGCGAAGCTCACTGGCGCGACTCATGTCACGGAGAGCTCGCTGATAATTTCCGACGATATTGTTGATACGCCTTTTTTGCTCTTCGTTTCCTGGATCAAGCTTCTGGCTGGTCGCAATGTAGGCCTCGAGTTCCTTCTTCTTGGGCATCTTGGCCTGCTGTGCCTTCCCCTTGGTTTCAAGGTCAGCAAGGTAGGCAGAGAATTCATAGTATTGATACTGTGTCCATTCACCGTCGGGGTCGTCGTGGCATTGCGCACATGTGATGTTAGTGCCAAGGAAGACCTTGCCCATGAAAGCGACGTGATCGAGTTTCATCCCGTTGTCGCGGAGATGATACCCTACTGCGGGGTTGTCCCAGATCCGACCCTCGGCCATCACGATCTCTCTCACCAGCTCGTCCCACGGGGTATTGGTATCGATCTGCTCTTTCAGCCAGTGGATGAAGGCATCGTTTCGTAGTATTGTGCCGGGGAACGTGGTCTGGATCCGAAGGAGTTCGGCAAGGTGGTTGTAATTGTGGCTGGCGTAGTCCCACGATTTCAGAAGCTTGATCACGAGTTCCTGCCGCTTGTTCTTCTTGCGCGAGTTCAAAAAATCCTTTGCTTCGTCGTAGTCGGGTATGCGGCCAGCGATATCGAGATAGACCCGACGCAAGTACATGTGGTCGTTGAGCCCCTCATTATATTTTAAATTCTTCTTTTCGAGACCAGCATCGATGGCGGCATCGATTCGCTTGACTGCCAGAGCCACGAGGTCGGCTTTCCCGGTCATGGCTCTCTTCCCCACAAATTCCTGATCAGCTTTTGAGAGAACTTTCAGAGGCACGCTGACAACCTTGTTGGTGTCATCGAGTCGGATTTTCACTACTCCGCTACTCAGATCTATAAAACTGCCCTTTATCGGATGACCACTGGAGTTGATCCATGTGCGCCCGGAAACCATCGGAAGAGACAGCAGGCTGATGAGACCAAGAACAGAGAAAAGCCGAAGGGACATGATGGGAAAAACATCCGTGGGTTAATGCGGAGCCTAGAGTAAATACGAATTTTACAGGCGATTGTCTATCTCATTGAGGAGAGAATAGCCGCGTGGCAGACCCTTTTATTCACGAGCGATCGGAAATCACGGAGGAGCGTTTACCTCAAAGAGGTCAGGAATGAAGGGCCAGAGATGCTCACGGGCCTACCGATCCCTTCTTGGCGAATAGTATTTGAAGCTTGGCTTTCAAAGAACGGCCCTGGCTTGTAGTTGAGTCGATCAAGTGGAGGTCCTTTTCTCGTCGCTAAGATGCTGGTTTTGATAAGAGGCCAAGTCTTTACGTTTTTTGATGTGCGGGCAGCCTCCTTTTTTTGTTTGCTGACCGGGAACATGATTCCAATTCACCGCATCCTGCTTCTCCTTTCCGTGCCTGTATTTGGATTTGGATGTATGCCGCAATCGGGAAAGGTAAAACCCATAGAGGGAAGCCTGCCTCTACCGGTGGTGCCTGGCGATACGGAGGGGATCCAAGCCAGACCCAGTTATGAGAATGCTCTCCAGCTTGCTGATTCGGTCAAGGTTGGCATGCCTCAACGGGTAGTGGAGGCCATGTTCGGCTCTCCGGATAAAGCGGGCTATAAGGAATACGGCAGGGCTGCGGGTGCTCCATGGCGGGCTCTTGTCTGGGAGTGGGCCTTCCAAGATGCCACTCCTCCGAGAGCTCTTTCGATTGTATTTCAGCAAGACGAGTTAGGGAATTGGCGGGTCAACCACGGAGACTGGCCTGAGTAGCATTCTATTGCTGGGGAACAGGTGCTTCCAGAACGGTTGCGCCATTGGTTTCGTTCATGACGAGAATGCTGAACTTGAGGGCGCTGCCAATGTCACTCGTGCTCACGCTGGCGTAGTCGAACTTACCCCTGAGATCGGTATATCCGTCCTTGTAGAATTGCGGCCCGGCATCAGTCAGGGCGTAGATTTTTACATAGGTGGCTGGCAGTGGCCGATTGTCGCCGCTGTGGCGGACGGTGAGAATGCCGTAGCGTTCACTAACCACGGTGTTCAGCTCATTGGAGTAAACCGCGAGTGAGCGTTTCTTTCCTCCTCCGATCACCTCGATGAGTACGTTTTTCGACTGGTATTCGCGGGGTAGTTCAAAATTGTGAGAGCGTTTGCTGTCGGGAAGTTGGAGGCGCTCGGACTTGTTGGGTTGGACTACGGAGAAGCCGTCACTCCCACTGGATACGAATGGATTGGTGCTGAAGAGGAACTCCAGATCCATTTCGTAGTAGTTGACCTGAACGTTGGTGATCTGCTGGTAGTCGATGGTCACGAGTGACCCATCGACCCGGAGCTTCAGGGAGGGTTCCAAGGCGGCTAGTCTGGCTTGCTGCTGGTCTCTGTCCTCTTCATTCGTAATCTGGGGACCCTTACCCTCGATTTCGTCTGCCTGTGCGATCACATTGACGAAGCGTTCACGCCAGCGGTCTACCGGATGCCCGGCGTATTTCGCGGCAATGTTGCGGGCTTCGCCCGGGTTGGCCTGATAAAAAGCGCTGTAGGCGCGGAAGTAGTCGTATTGAATACGAGTGGAGAGACTTTCGGTATCCACAGTTTCCAATCTTCGCATGGCATCTTCAGCTCGATCCTGCAGGAAGAGGTAATAGGTGATACTCAGCTGGTCGGAGGAGTTGAGGCTGGGTTTCTGGCTGAGAATGCGCAGGAAGTCCTGGTAGTGGCTGCGGATGTGGCCATTCAGAATCTTACGGGTTCCTCCAACAGTGTGGGCACGATTATTGACGAGGGGCTTGTATTCGAGGTGCTCATAGGCGCGACGGGCGATGGGATCGATGGTGACAAGCTCACTACTGAGATAGTCACCGCACCTGTTGAGGTAGCGTCCGTCCACCAGAAGAAACTGGCGGGCAATGGGGACGTGACCATGGAAGAGGCCGTAGCTGTAGAGTTCGCGGTGGTATTTGCCCCTACGATGGAGAATCTCTAGGGCTTTCCCAAAGAAGTCCCTGCTTTCCCTGCAGCGCCAGGCGATCTGGAGTAGATTAATGTTGTGAAGGTTTCTCTTTGAGAGGTAGGCGAGGACCTGTTCCTCGGTTCCCCATTGGCTGAGGTGAGCCCAGGAACTCTCATCAACCCGGGAGGGTTCGCTGACGACCTTGAAGGTGAACTTCTCGGCGTGGGCAATGACGGAGCCGTTCCGGGAGACATGGGCCGGGTAGCATTGGTAGTTTCCGGGAGCCGGAAAGTAGAAAAAGTAATCAAGGCGCTGGGTAGTGTAGGGGTCGAGGGAGATGCTGCGTGTGCCCGTGGCGCGGTGTCCCAGTAATGGCATAGCTCCCTCGGGAATCTGGAGCAGCACGTCGAGTTTCTGTCTCGAGCTGGTGGGGTTGGTGACCACTACCTGGGCACCGTAGATCACGCTGGCTACGAATTCATCGGTGACAAACTTGTCGGTCTTCTCACCATTCTCGATTTGGTGCCGGTCTCCGTGGCGAAAGTAGCTCTGGCTTACCAAGAGGGGAGGGCGATTTTCTGCCAATTGGGCTTCCTTGATTTCACGGTGGAAGGCAATAGCGCTATCCCCAGCGGTAAAGATCAGCTTGGGACCATCAATATCCATGCCGCTCTCTGGGGAAGCGAAGGGCAGGTCAAGGACCGCAAGTGCGAGGAGCGTCTCGTGAAGGTTTCGGGATGCTTCTCCTAAATGCCTCGAACCGAAGGGTTTCCCTTTCTCATGCCGGACGTAGTCGAGCCAGAAACGGCTTTCGGCAATGAGGTCATGGGTTTGGGAGCCAATGGGCAGGTGATAGTAATTGGTCTCTGCCCATTCCTTGGTAGTTTCCACGGGCCGGTAAAGTGCGTCTACGTTAGCGGTAGAAAGATCGGAGGCATAGGGGTCGCTGGCGCCTTCTTTAGCGCTTTGGTTGGTCTTGCGGCGATCGGTGAGGAGTTTCTGGGCCTGCCTTGCAGAGGCTTGGATTTTGTCCTGCGCCAATCCCAGTAACTCAGTTTCGGACACTGAGCCGGGACCTTTGCTTGGAACAACTCGGGACAAGGAGTTTTGCTCCAAGCTTCGTCTCAGGGCTCTTCTGCCGAGTTGTTTGGCACTAGCGTCTTCCGCCCCCCAAGCCTCGCCAAAATCTTCCGGTGCGGCCGCGGGAGCAGAGGTCGCCTGAAACCGACGTTCAGTCTCGTCCTTGAATTTATTCAGTTTACTGAAGGTTAGTTCGCCGGTTGCGAGTGCTCCATCGAAGAGCTGGCTGGAACGGTTGAGATCGGGGGGGCGGAGAGCGAGCCGGTCGCGAAAATCCCACTGGGTGCTTTCGAGGCGATCCTCCGCGCGATGGGCGAGAAGAATACGCTCCACCGAATTGAGACGTTCGTATTCGAATGGTTCGAGGTATGGGCGGAGTTCGGCTCCCAGCAGGAACTTGTCGATGAAGGTCTGGCCGCGTTTATTGGTAAGGAAGGGCGCAATCACTTCTCTGAAGAACTGTGGGTCTTTTTTCCAGAGGAAGAAGTTCAGTTCATGGCAGGCGAACTGGGAATACTTGAGGCGTTTTTCCTCTTCCTTGAGATTCGGCCAGTTGAGGATGAACCCAAATTGTCGCAGGGTTGCGTCCTCCCGGACAGCAAGCAGGTAACTGTAAGCACTGGAAAGATTCTCAAAAACCTCAAGCTGGGCGGTGCTCAGGTCTCTGATCTCGAGTTGCTCGCCTTTCTTGAGCAGGGTGACGGAGTCCTGTTCGGTGAAGTGGCGATCCGGGTCGAGGGCCCGGCGGAGGCGCAGATCCGCGATTTCGGTTGCTCGTTCTGGCAGGGAAATTTCGGCGTAGCTTGCACCATGATGATCGAGGACGAGGACATGGACGTGTTGGCGGTCCCCGAAGGCATCGAGGTCAATGGAAAGTCGGCCCCTCTCGTCAGGCTGCAGGTTGGTAAGACTCACGGGGCCATTGACGAGGAAATCCACCGTGCTTCCGGCCGGGACGTTCTCCCCGGACTGTCCGTCCCGAGCAGGCCCGGAAGCTCTTTCAGCCTTGGCCGCCTGGCCGGTCAGGGCTCGCTCGTAATCCTCGCCATCCATGAGAATTTCCTCTTCTGTTCCAATCTTACGGATGGACCAGGGATTAAGGATGATTTCGGGGCGCTCGAGCATGTTACCCGGCAGCTTTCGGGCATAGCGGCGCTCGAGGACGTAGCGGAATTCATCACCGATCTTGCGGCCACTGACGTAGAGATTTGGCAGGTGGCCGGGAGTGCCGCTGAAGAGTCCCCCTCGGGGGGCGTGGGCGAGAAAATCAAAGAGGTCGAAGTCTGGTAGGAAGCGAGTGGCGATAATGTGCACTCGAGTAGTCTTGTCGGAATTCGCCACTTGGACTTCCAGGGACTTGCCCTCGGCGGAGAGATTCGTCAAATGCGAGGGATTCCGTTCGATTATCTCAAGGGTCCGGGTGCTATTGAAGATATGCCCGTTGGCCACCGTTCCTCGGGCGACCCGAAGGGTAATGGTCTGGCTGCTCTTCTTGAGAAGAAGGCGATAGTCGCCTGGGGCAAGGTTGTCTGTAACGAGGAAGCCGTCCTCGAGCGAGAGAGACTTAAATGCATCTGAAATGATTCCGGTCTCAGAGATGGCATGAAGGGCCAGTTCTCTCCGGGTCAGGCCTCCGGTATACGGAATTCGGATGATCTTTCCGGCCGCGGCATGAATCACCCCGGGGTTCGTCCGACGGGCGCGGTGAAGTTGCCAGACACGCTGGTGGTTATCAGCGGTTCGGGCGGTGATTCTCATGATGCCATCAAGGGGGCCGAGTTCGACTCTGCCGGATTGATCAGTTTTCAGCGTGAAGCTCCGGGAGTTCTTAAAATTGGGCCGCTGGATTACGATATTGAGATGCTGGTCTGTAACGGGTTCTCCGCTGCGCCCGAGAAGCTGAACGATGTATTTTGCATCCACTCTGCTCAGGAAAAGATCTTTGATCCGGTCGCTGCGAAGTTGTCCATTGATTATGAAGGTCTGGTTGGCGGAGAGCTCGATTTCCTTCTGGCCCTGGCTAGCCATTTTGGTTGTGGCAACTAGTCGTATATTGAGGCTGGAAAGGCGGTCAGGGACCCGAATTTCGTGGGTGGACTCCCGGTCGGAGGCGATCTTGAAGTCGTTTACCGTACTGGTAGTGGAGACCCCGTCGAGATCAGTTGATACAATAACGAGACGAACCTTCTCAAGCCGTGTAAGCGAGATGGGTTGCTCTGCCACGGTGAGCGTGGGGCGAACCATGATGGTGGCCTTAGCGCCAGGACGCAGAGCCTCGCGCTCGAGGCGAATACCGGCGTGGAGATTATAGGATTCTGATGGGTGTTGGAAGTGGGCAAGGCTGGCAAAGCCGTCAGGAGTTTCAATAACGGGTGTTCGCTTGCCGGGTTCATTGGAGAAGGGGATGAGGGTGCGGCCCTTTTCGTCACAGCCATAGCGGCGGCCTCCAAACCAGATGGCACTGCCAGCAGCTGGTTTGCGCGCTTCATCGAGGACGATGATTTCTTCGCCTCCGCTGGTCGTAGAGGAGAGGAGGTGAAGCTGGCCCTTGCGAATGAGGGCCCGGCTGCTCTTGCTGCCTCCAATGAATTCGACAATCCATACCCCGCGCCGGTTTTCGATCTCGGGAAACTCGAAATCACGGGCGATGCGGCGCTGTGGAGCATCCTTGTATTCGAAGGTGCGCTCGTGGTTGGTCACCAGCCCGTCAAGAGCGAGGTCGGTGCTGATCTCGGCGCCGTGTTTAAGGTAGTAATTGAGGGTGTTCACCTCAAAAACCTTCACGATCAGGGTCTCCACGTTCTTGAGATGAACGCGGAGCCTGACGTTGTCGCTGATGCCGAAGTGCTCGGGGCTGCTGGGAGCAAACTCGATGTCTACCCGATCCTTCAGGGCCTGAAACTGATTTGGGTTCAGCAGAGAGGCCCACCGCTCGGGATCACCGACTCCATTGACAATCTTGGCTTCAGCAAAGACCGACTTGAGCCAGTTTTCCCTGAAATAAGGAGCGTAATCCTGATAATCTGCCGATTCTTTCAGGAAATGAAGGAGATAGTTCCTCACCACCGGTTCGTCTGTGCCGATGGGAGCCAGTCCGGTGATCTTATGAAAGTCCTGGTCGAGATTTGCGGGATGACGCCAGAGTGCGCTCTCCTTTCGAGCCCAGTCCGGATGTATATACGGTGCCCGTCGCGGGAGCTTGACGTAAGTCATGAAGCGGTTGGCATCATGCACTCCCTGTGAATAATCAAAGACCAGGCGCTGGTAGAGAAGGTGTGCCTTCAGGGAATTGAAGGAGGGTCCAAGCTGAGAAGCGAACTTCCAAACACGTTCCAAATAGGATCTGCGAGCTTTTGGTTCAGTCGCTGGATTGATATCAGAGCTGGGGCGTAGCTTGGCGAGGTAAGTATGAACGTAGTTTGCGTCGAGCAGGAGGCCTTTTCTCTCAGCGCGTAGCTCATTGAGCTGGGCGACCGTGAGGGCACGATGAATATTGAACTCGCCGAATCCTCGGCTCTCCGGGCTTTCAAGGTCCTCGAGAATCAGAGTGACCAGGTCAGGAAGGTCAGGGTTGCTGGCGCGACTGAGAAGATCGCGCTTCTGAGTTCCGGTGAGGGCATGCCCGTTGGCGAGCAGATCGAAGAACCCATCCGGGTTGATGTTCTGCAGGGTGCGGGTGCCTCGGAGGGCGTCGGCGAGGAATTTGTCCCATGAGGTTTCCTCCTGCCTGAGAACAGAAGAGAATTCGCGGGCTCTGGCCTTGCCTTCCTGCTGGTGATTAAACTGCAGATTCAGTTCACTACGTATGTGCTCCAAGGACTGTTTTGGGTCGCGAGAGTAATTCAGGAGGGCTTCCCGGTTGAGGATGAGGTTGCGAAGGTTCGAGTTTGGGGAGCGCTTGATCCACTGCGTCAGAATATCAGCGAGTTGCCTTGTTTCTCTGGTGTTCTGGTAGTGGAGGGCGTGGAAGTAGTAGTAGTCCTCGGTTCCTGGAATCAGTTTTTTCAGGGCAATTTCGCGATCTTCGGCCAGAGCGAAATCCTCGATAAAGCCGATCTCCTGCTGGGAGTTTGCCCAGGGAATCAGAGCTGCGAGAAGAGCTGGCACCAGGACCGCGAGGCGGGTGAAGCGGGGTAGTGTCTTCATGGGATTGTCTAAGTTATCAAATTGGGTGCACGTGATGCAGGCCGTGGTCAAGAGGGATGACCGTTAAGGAAAGAACACCTTTCCAGGATCTTTCTTAGAAGTTTAATAGATCCCGCCTCCCCATATGCTCCAATTAGGGGAGGGTACGCCCAACAATCTAGGGGCGAAATACAGCGGGGCTTTTAGGAGCGGGGCGTCAGGCCCCTGGATAGTAAAACTGGCTTAAAGCCCCGGTTCTCCTGAATAGAGGGCGCCAGCAATAGCTCAGGACCATGGATATGGCGGTGGGAAGACCTATGGCGAGAATCAGGGGCAATGAACCGTGCATCGAGTCGACTGGTGGGATTCCGGTCGAGCTGAGAAAGAGGGCAAACGCCGGAAAGGTGAAAAGAAGTAGTCCTGGCAGGTTGAAAAAGAACCATGGGATGGCCGCCGTCCACCACAGTGGGGAGTTACTGGATCCCAGAAGTATCACTGCCATAGCAGTCATGATCCGGCATGCATTGAGATTCAGGAGGAGGTGGGAAAGCGATGGCATACAGGAGGTAAGACTCCTGCCTGCCGCTCAATATTCATTTCAATTCTGATAGTTTAAGAAGAAAAGCATGTTCCAGAGCGGTATCGCGAAAGCGGTCAAAGCGCCCTGAGGCTCCTCCGTGGCCGGCGGTCATATCGGTCTTGAGCAGGAGGAGATTGTTGCCTGTGGAGCGGTGACGGAGGCGGGCCGCCCATTTGGCCGGCTCCCAGTATTGAACCTGAGAGTCGTGGAGTCCAGCGAGGATCAGCAGGGCAGGGTAGTCAACGGTCGCGACATTATCGTAGGGTGAGTAGGATAGCATATAGTGGTAAGCTTCCTCTTCGGAGGGATTTCCCCACTCATCGTATTCGAATGTGGTGAGAGGAATTGTGTCATCGAGCATGGTGGTGACCACATCAACGAAAGGAACATCGGCAATGAGACCCCGGAACAGATTGGGACGCATGTTGGCGACGGCCCCAATCAGCAGTCCTCCTGCGCTACCTCCTCCTGCGAACAGTCGAGCCGGATCGGCGTATTGTTCCTTGGCGAGGTACTCAGCACAGTCAATGAAGTCCGTAAAAGTGTTCTTCTTTTTCATGAGCTTACCGTCCTCGTACCACCGTCGACCGTGCTCCTGTCCACCGCGAACATGAGCGATCGCATAGACGAATCCACGATTTATCAAACTCAACATGGTGCTGCGAAACCCGGCCGACATACTAGAGCCGTAGGAGCCGTAACCATAGAGATACAGCGGAGCAGTTCCGTTGCGCTTTACACTCTTGTGGTATACGAGCGAGACGGGGATCTTTGTGCCATCCTTGGCCGTGGCATCCAGTCGCTCGGTGCGGTAATTATCGCTGTCAAATCCGCCGAGGACCTTCTGCTGCTTGAGAAGGGACTTTTGCCGGGTCCTCATGTTGTAATCAAACGTGCTGTCGGGAATCCTCATCGATTCAAAACTAAAGCGGAGAATTTCCGTGTTCATTTCAACATTTACCCCGAGTGATGCGGAGTAAGCGGGCTCCTCGAAGTCGACTTCATGCCATTGTCCTTCTGGGTTGCGGATGCGGAT
>DFWB01000003.1:0-3563 GCA_002380675.1 Akkermansiaceae bacterium UBA4145 | reverse complement strand
CAATCGACCTCATGCCATTGCCCTTCAGCATTTCGAATGCGAATGCGGTTCAGGGCATTGCGCCGTTCCGTCACCACCAGATAATCACGAAAGACCTCGACGCTGCTCAGGTAGACATCATCGCGCGAGGGGATGACTTCCTCCCAGTTCTTCTCAGCCGTATGCTCTAGGGGACTACTCATCAGCCTGAAGTTGGGAGCCTCCTTGTTGGTGCGGATAAGGAACCGGTCGTTAACGTGGTCGATGCTGTATTCCAGGTTACGGCGGCGGGGGCTGAAGATTCGGGGCTTGTCACCAGGCCGGTCTGCCTCGATCAGCAGAAATTCATCGGAGAGTGTCTGGCTGGACCCAATTACGATAAAACGGCCGGACTTGGTCTTGTAGACGTAGCATCGGAAGGTTTCATCCTTCTCCTCAAAAACCAGAACATCATTCTGCACCGGGGAACCCAGGACATGTTTGTAAACTTGGTAAGAGCGTAGAGTTTCGGGGTCCTGACGCGTGTAGAAGACCGTTTTGTTATCATTAGCCCAGGCATGATTGCCCGTTACGTGTTCCAGTTTGTCGGGAAGGATCTCTCCGGTGACAAGGTTCTTGAAGCGAAGGGTGTAGATCCGGCGGCCCCTAGTGTCGGTCGAGAAGGCCACGATTTTCTCGTTACTGCTCAGTTCTCCCGTGCGGTGACGGTAGAACTTGTGTCCTTTTGCCATGGCAGGGATATCGAACATGATCTCTTCCTTGTTCGTTCCGATGCGTCGTCGACACGAGAGAGGGTAGGAGTCGCCTTTGCGGTAGCGCCGGTAATACTCGTAGTTTTTTTCACGGTAGGGAACAGATGAGTCGTCCTGGACGATTCGCCCGACGATTTCATCGAAGAGATCCTTCTGTAGGTCCTCCGTTTCCCTGAGCATATGGGAGGTGTAGTCATTTTCCTCCTGAAGGTAGGAGATGACGGCGGGGTTCTCCCGGTTTCTTAGCCAGTAATAGGGATCATCACGGGTGTGGCCATGAGGGGCAACAACCTGGTGGGGAATGCGCTTGGCGCTTGGCGGAATGGGATCAGCCATAACAAGATGGGGGAGAAAGGAGCCGAGAATGAGGAGAAACCGGCCGGGGGAGTTCATGGCTAGACTGTAACCTCTGGGTCAAGTGAGCGATCGGAGGCTTGTTACCGGGGGACTGGAGCGCTAAGTGGAGGGCAGCAAACTTGTCTTGAGTCGATGCCAAACCCTTGGACTGGAAAAGGAAATCCCTACACGAGGGAAGAAGTGATCGAGCGCCTGCGGGATACTCTGGGGCGGGGAGAACCCATTATTGCAGCAGGTGCCGGAACGGGGATTAGTGCCAAGTTTATTGAGAAAGGGGGAGCGGATCTTATCATCATTTATAATTCCGGTCGTTTTCGAATGGCAGGCCATGGCTCTACCGCAGGGCTCATGGCCTATGGGGACGCCAATGCAGTCGCGATGGAGATCGGAGAGTTCGAGGTTCTCCCTGTCGTAGAAGAGGTGCCGGTTATCTGTGGAGTGCATGGGAGCGACCCCCGGCGGCGGATGTGGCATTTTCTCGGTCAGGTTAAGGAGATGGGTTTCAGCGGGGTGAATAACTTTCCCACGCATTCGATCGTGGATGGAAAGTTCCGGCAGATTCTCGAGGAGACTGGGATGAGCGTGCAGAAGGAAGTCGACATGGTTGGGTTGGCGCGTCGCATGGATCTTTTCTCCATTGTCTATGTGGGTTCGCCGGAGGAAGCCCGGGACATGGCAGAAGTGGGCGCCGATGTCATCATTGCGCATGTGGGAACGACCATTGGAGGATCGATTGGAGTCGTGGAGGCGGCCATGACACTTGAGGAGGCGGCGGCGAGGACGCAGAAAATTATCGAGGCAGGGAAAACGGTAAGGGATGATGTGATCTACCTCAGTCACGGTGGCCCTATCTCCAAGCCGGAAGATGCGGCCTACATTAACGAACATACCGACACGGTAGGGTTCGTTGGAGCCTCCAGTCTTGAGCGGATGGCAATAGAGGGCTCTCTCACTGATCTTACGAGGGAATTCAAGTCCATCCCGGTCAAGCGGAAGTAGTAATGTCAGCCATCGCAGTTCTCGGAACTCTTGATAGCAAGGGCGCTGAGCATGCCTTCGTGGCGGAGCAAATCCGTTTGCGAGGACACGAGGTTCTTCTCATTGATGTTGGAACAGGTGGCGACCCAACGGTTGATCCGGGGGTGAACCGTTTTGAAGTGGCGACATCTGCCTCCGTTGACCTGCAGCCAGTTCTCGATCGGAAGGACCGGGGAGAGTGTGTGGCTACGATGACTCGTTCTGCACCGGTGCTTCTTGCTCAACTCGTGGCAGAGAAACGAATTAGTGGAGTAATCTCGCTCGGAGGAGGAGGGGGTACAGCTATCGCTACTGCAGCCATGAGGGCTCTCCCGACTGGGTTTCCCAAGGTTATGGTTTCGACTTTGGCGAGCGGAAATATCTCTCACTATGTGGGCACTCGGGATATCGTCATGATCCCCAGTGTGGTGGATATTTCGGGATTGAATCGTGTTTCGCGTACTATCTTTACGCAAGCTGCTGGGGCCATCTGTGGAATGGTTGAGAGCAAGGTGAATGTCAGCAATTCACGTCCGACTGTTGTGGCCAGCATGTTTGGTAATACTACAGACCTTGTCTCGATGGCTCGCGAGCAACTGGAAGCGGCTGGTTACGAAGTGCTGGTCTTTCATGCCACTGGAATGGGGGGAAGAACCATGGAGTCTCTCATCGAAAGTGGAATGGTTGCTGGAATCCTCGACGTTACTACCACCGAATGGGCAGATGAACTGGCTGGTGGAGTATTGACTGCCGGTCCTAATCGCCTTGATGCAATGACCCAGGCGGGAGTGCCTGCGGTCCTCGCGCCTGGGTGCCTTGATATGATCAACTTTGGCGAGAGAGACAAGGTTCCTTCTCGATTCAGGCACCGGGCTATCTACGAGCACAATCCTCAGGTTACTCTCGTGCGGACCAGTCCGGAAGAATGTCGCCAACTGGGTAAGATTCTTGCTGAGAAGGCCAATGCTAACAAGGCGCCTACGTCGATTCTCATTCCTACTCAGGCCGTCAGCGTGATTGGTGCCCCGGGCGGGGTGTTTCACAGTCCAGAAGCGGATGCGGAGCTTTTCAAGGCGATCCGGGCAGAATCTGAAGTTGAGGTTCTGGAGCTTCCGGTCGAGATCAACAGCGAGGAGTTTGCGACAGCATGTGTGAAGACGCTCCTGAGTTTAATGAGCAGGCAATAATCCTGTGATCCAGCCCGAGGAGTCCGGCTCCTGATCAATTAAAGAGGGCGTTTAGATTCTGATGTAACCTGCTCTCGACAGGTCTTCTTATCCTGCACAAGGTGAGGGAGTCATGAACCTATTGCCTGTCTTGTCCGGGGTGATTCTCCTCGTCCTTCTGCCTGCCACTGCCGATCATCACAAGGTTGCCGGTCCCGAGGTTCTCTTTGATGGGAAGACTCTGGAGGGCTGGAATGTCAACAAGGGTGAGGGCAGGTGGTGGAAAGTATCG
>DFWB01000084.1 GCA_002380675.1 Akkermansiaceae bacterium UBA4145 | reverse complement strand
CCTCACTCCAATTGGAATGGACCATCAGGAGTGGCTCGGAGAAACCCTGACAGATATCGCTGCCGAAAAAGCTGCGATCATCGTTCCAGGCAAAAACGTCATCTCTTCCAACCAACTGCCAGAGGCAGATGCTATCATCAGGCAGATCGCGAATGAGCGGAGAGCACCTCTCACATTCGTCGAGGAACCCTTGGAAGGCTATGCTCTTGGGCTGACTGGAGCGCATCAGCAGGAGAATGCGGCCCTCGCTGTCGAAGCCTTGCACGCCGCCGGAATCACTCTCAACTATGAAACGGTTAAGGCTGGCCTGAGTTCGACCCTGTGGCCGGGCCGTTTTGAAAGGATGGACTTCTCACCGGAAGAACATTCCTCTGCCACCATTCTTGATATCGCGCATAACCCTGCTGCAGCCAGAGCGCTTGCGGCAACCTGGCGAGGGGAGTTTGGGAGGACCAAGGCCAACCTTATCTTCGGAGCAGTTGAAGCCAAGGATATCGAGGGCATGCTCGAAGCCTTGGCCCCGATCGCAGGTCATCTACACTTCGCTCCAGTGAACTCTCCTAGGGCCCTCCCCCCGGAAGAACTCGCTGCTTTCCTTCCCGAAGAGGCCCCAGCCTTCACCATTCACGCTAGCCTTCAATCAGCTCTCGAAAGCTCCACGAACCTCCCCTCCCTCATCACGGGGTCCGCCTTTCTCATCGGAGAGGTAAAAGCTCTGCACGAGCGCACCGCTCGCAGGATAACGACGCAGTAACCGGCCTGACATTCCTATTCACAGCCCCGGTGTCCCGGTATACACCTTCCCCGGACGTCCCATGCGTGAACCTATTCAGCTTGAAACTGACAACGGGCTCTATCTTCCCGGACTTGAACTGTTCCTTGATGTGCGCACGCCCGGGGAAAACGGCTTTATCTCACACGCTCACGCCGATCACTTTGCCAGACACGAGAATATCCTGTGCTCTGAGCCTACCGCTCGCATCTTGAAAGCTCGCTACAATGTAGCTGACGAGCGCCTCAACCCCAGACCTTTCCACGAACCTCTGGATGTCGGTCCATACCGACTGCAACTACTGCCCGCGGGGCATATCTACGGGTCATCCATGCTTCATGTCACTCGGAAATCTGATGGCGAATCACTCCTTTATACCGGCGACTTCAAGGTGCAGCCAAGCCTCACTGCCGAGGAACCCGTATTCCGCCAGGCAGATACTCTGGTCATGGAAACGACCTTCGGGGCTCCCCAATGGACCTTTCCCGGCAGAAATGAGATCACCGGCATGATTCTCAATTTTGTTAACGAATGCCTTGAAGAAGAATTTACCCCTGCCCTTCTCGCTTATTCACTCGGAAAGGCTCAAGAAGCTCATGCCATTGTCACCGGTGCCGGCATTCCAACAGTTTCTCATCCCGCAGTAGCAAAAATGACGACCGCCTGTCGTCACGCTGGATGTCCGTTATCTGCTCCTCTCATCTTCGAAGATACTATTCCCCCCAACCATGTATTTATCTGCCCACCCAGCGTAGTACGCTCCGAACAATTCCGTTCGATTCCCAATTTAAGAACGGCGATGCTCTCTGGATGGGCACTAAACAAAAACGCTACCTACCGCTTTGGTGTTGATGCCGCATTCCCTCTCTCTGATCACGCTGACTTTCCGGGACTCCTTGAGGCGGTTCGACGGGTAAATCCGAGGCGAGTTATCACAGTTCATGGTTATACACGCGAATTCGCTGCCGAGCTCCGCAGGCGAAATTATGAGGCCTGGTCCGCGGCCGGGGGAGACCAGATGGAGTTTGACCTGCCACGCTAGGTGACCGACCTTCTCTCCTTAGGGGAGATCTGAGGGGGGCTTCGAGGAGGCCGCAGGACTTCGGGGCCCCGGGGACCACAACAAACCCCGCCCTGCGAGGAAGCCGACCAGAAGGCCTGCCAACACGCCGGCCATGACTATCCAGAGAGAGTATCGGGGACCCATATTGAGAATAGAACCGTAAGGCCCCGGCCCTGGCAACAGCACACTCAGGGCATAGTCCTCTACCCTATTCTACGATGAAAAACGGATTAAGGAGATCCGGCTTATTGTAGCTCAGAGGCTCTCTGGTTACCATGTCGAGCACCTCCTTGCCGGCCGCGCTGACCACCGCATGGGCAGCACAAGTGTCCCATTCCATGGTAGGTCCAAACCGGGGATAGACATCCGCCGAGGCCTCCGCCACCAGGCAGAGCTTTAAGGAGCTGCCAGCAGAAAGGAAGTCCACCTCTTTGCCTTTCTTCTCAATCTCATCGACAAAAGCCGCCACCTCCGGGCTCGAGTGTGAACGGCTGGCAACGACCTTGATCTTCGCACGCTCCATGTAATGCGCCCCTCCTTCAATTTTCTCGGCGGCACAATCTCCTGATATTTTCCAGGCTCCGGCACCCTCCACGCCAAGGTATAACGTATCATCGACCGGATGATAGACCACCCCAACCACTGGCTTCCCATGCTCAACCAACGCAATGTTGACGGTGAATTCGCCGTTCCTCTTTATGAATTCCTTTGTGCCATCGAGAGGATCCACCAGCCAGAATCTTGGCCAACTGCTTCTCTCGCTGTAGGGAACCTGCTGATTCTCCTCTGAGATCACAGGGACGTCCGGATAATCCCTTTCGAGGAAGGCCATGATCGCCTCATTGGATTCCTTGTCGGCTTCCGTAAGAGGCGAATCGTCTCCCTTGTATTCTATCTCAAATTCACGCCCGTAGACCTCGAGGATCCGCGCGCCAGCCAGACGGGCTGCCTCAAGCAGCCCTCCTATTTCAATTCCGTGAGCGTTGTTAATCACGGTCATTCTGATGTCACACGTGCCCAGGGGCCCGACATTAGGCTCCCTTAGTGTGCGCGACAGAATTCCTCGAAACGGGTAATCCCTTCATTGAGAACATCAAGAGTTGTGCAGTAACTCAAGCGAAGGGAAGAATCGTGCCCAAAGGCGATCCCAGGCACCGCTGCAACCTTGTAGCGGGTCAGCAGCTTGTCGCAGAGATTCTGTGATTTCAGACCAAGAGGCTCACAATTGACAAAGAAGTAAAAAGCACCCCCCGGGTCTTGGACGCTGATATTGGGAATGGCGCTGAGGCGTGCCTGCACAAATTGTCGGCGCACATCATACTCACTCCGCATGTCCTCGACGAAGTCCTGCGAACCGCTAAGAGCGGCGAGCGCTCCATATTGGGCAAAGGTAGTTGCGTTTGACGTGGTATGGCTCTGTATTTTAGCGATAGCGGCCGCCATTTCGGGCGGAGCCGCAGTATATCCAATCCGCCATCCGGTCATTGAATACGCCTTCGCAAAACCGTGACAGACCACCGTGAGACTTTTCAACTCTTCACTGATCGAGGCGATGCTGACGTGCTTATGGTCTCCATAGATGAGCTTCTCATAAATTTCATCTGAGAGGATCATGATATCTTCGTAGGAGGCTACCTCTCCAATCGCACGCAACTCCTCTTCGGTGTAAACTGCTCCAGTTGGGTTCCCGGGAGAGTTAATGATCACCATCTTGGTTTTTGGAGTCATCGCCTCCTCAAACTGCTCAGCAGTCATTTTCCATCCATTCTCCTCGCTCGTCTCCACGATCACTGGCTCAGCTCCACAAAGCCGGACCATCTCAGGGTAACTCACCCAGTAGGGCGCCGGGATAATTACCTCATCCCCTTCATCGCACATTGCCATGATGGCGTTCATGCACGCCTGTTTTCCCCCGGAGGTAACACAGATCTGCTTCGGATCGTAACTGAGACCGTTGTCCTCACGAAGTTTCTTCGCAATGCCTTCGCGCAACTCCGGAATTCCAGCAGCCGGGGTGTATTTGGTTTTCCCGTCCTGAAGAGCCTTTATTGCTGCCGCCTTGATATGATCGGGGGTGTCGATTTCGGGCTCTCCTCCAGCCAGCCCGTAGACCTCATCTCCTTGGGCACGCAATGCCTTGGCCTGATTCGTAACGGCAAGGGTGAGAGAGGGCGTAACCCCTTGGACACGGGAAGAAAGCGAGTCTGGATCCATCGGTAAGAGTAGTTGTGAATGCCGCCCAAAGAGGCGGAGTCACGGACGCTGGGCGAACACACTCTCCTCCAGAGCGGGAGGAGTTGATAGCTGTGCTCCTCAAGGATGCAAGCGGAATTCGGTAATTTCAGGCGGATCTAGGGCGCTTGGCCGTACTTCTTCTTGTGGAGAGCCCGAGCCTGCTTCTGCCAGCCATCCCGCCGGATTCGTTCCTTGAGGTTGAGATCTTCACTGATTGCTCTTACCTGCGGCACTCTCCATTCGGCAACCTGCCGATAGGTGTAGATGCCCGCATCATGGAGGCGCCGGCAAATCACCTCTCCCACCCCCTGTAGTTTAGTGAGGTCATCGACTTCCTTCGGGGCCTTCCGGTATATTTTGCCCATTCGTGGATCTTTCACCAACTTGACCTTGCTCCGCGGCGGCAGCTTGACCACCTCCTCCCCTGAGGAAATCTTCTGCGCAGCCTGCTTTTTGGGGCGCTTGGCAGGGCGCTTGGCGGCCTCGAGCTCTGCTTTTAACGCGGCAGCCGCCTCAACATACTGTTCGATCTGCTCTTTTTCGCGTTTCAGGGCAATGCGCAGAGCCTCCTCCGCGGCTTCACGGCCTGAGTCGGCCTCTTTCCTTGCCGCTGAGACCGCCTCCTTGAGCGCATGCTCCCCTTCCAGCGTGATCACCTCCACCCTCTTCTCGAGACGCTTCCTCTCTTCCTCGGCCACTACAACGGCAGCTTCAACGGAAGTCAGCTTCTTGTTCAGGCTATTTTGTTCCTCCTTTGACTTGGTGAGCTCGGTCTGAGCACGCCGAACCCGCTCTTGCGTGGAATGCAATTTCTCCTGAAGAGAATTTACCTCCTTCAACTTTTCTTCCGCCTCCACGAGCTCGACACGCAATCCATTAATTTCTGTCCGCAGTATCCTGCCGGCATCCTCAACCTGCTGACGTTCACGCTGCTGATCACCCAGCTCATGCTGGATCCGGTCTTTCTCCGCCCTGATCTGCTTGAGAAGTACCTCCGCCTTACTATCACCTGACAGAATCGCCATATGCTTATTGAGTTCTTTCTTCTCCTCACGCAGGCGGTGTAGCTCATCTGACCACTTCGCTTCTGATACCCGACACTGTTGCAGCTCTTCCTGCTCCCGTTCACGCTCCTGGCGCACCAGCTCAAGATCCAGCATTACTTGCTCTATCTCACGCCGGGCAGCCATCAGCTGATCTTTCAACACCGCCTCTTTGCCCGAAGAATCCTCAAGCTCACTACTGACCCGCACGACCCGCTCCTCAAGCTCTCCGATCGTCACGGCAAGTACCACCTTCTCTTCATTGGTTACTTTCAGCTTCTCATCCGTATCCTGGTATTTGCTCTGCAGTTCCCGGCTGTCTGATTCCAGCTTCGCCCTAGCTGATTCTACTTCCACCAGCTGCGACTCCATTTTCTCAATGGCCTGCCTTGAGAGAAGCAGGTCGCTCTCAATCCGTGCCCGCTCATCTGCCATACTGGCAAGCTCGCGAGCTACTCCCTCCTTTTCTTGCTGAATTGTCCTCAGCTGCGCCTCCAGACTTCCACTTTTACGCTCTAACTCTTCCAGCTGCTGTGAGTTTTTCTCGGTCTCCTCCTGATGCAATTTGGCCGCGGCCTCCGCCTGAGAGGAAAGTGTCTCCTCCGTTTTCCTTAATCGAACAAGCTCTCTCTCACGAGTATCACGCTCAATAGCGTCAGCCTCCGCTCCCTCCCGGAGGGCGTCCCTTTCCTTCCGCGCCTCCAGAAGTTCCTTTGAGACCTTCTCTGATTGCTTCTGATGGCCTTGTGCTTCCTTCTCGAGCCGAACCTTTGTTGCCTCATGACGAGCTCTCGCCTTCTCCAGCTCGTTTTTTCCTTCATCACGCTCCCTTGTGATTGCAGTAAGGTTTCCCTCGATGACTTCACGCGTCTCGCGGAGCTTCTTGAGTTCCTCCTCAAGCTTGGCTCTTTCTCCTGTCCTCTCTTTTTCTTGCGTTTCGATTCTTGCCTGAAGCATCTCACGCTCCTCCCGCAGGGCAGACAATTCCCTCTCTGTATCCCCCCGCTGCCCCTCTAACGAGGCGAGCGATTCTTCGAGAGCAACGCTGGCTCCCCGCAGAGATGAAAGCTCTTCCTCCAGCAGATCTTTGCCCTTCCTGTGGTCCTCTTCTTCTACCTGCAACTTACTCTTGAGGTTTCCGCATTCTTCTCTGACGGCTATCAGCTCAGCTGCATTAAGGTCCCGTTCTCTAGTCACCTCCCCGAGCGCACGCTCAACCTCCTCACTGACCCCTTGGAGGCCGCGGAGCTCTCGTTTCGTTTTCTGCATGTCCGCCCGCTCGTCGGCAAGATCACGCTCCAGCTTTTCTGCTGCAGCACTCAGGCGATCCACCTCAGAAACTTTGTCCTCAAGTTGCTTTTCAAGCCCTCTGGTCTTTTTCTCCAGTGTTTTTAACTGACGGCTTGCGGCCTTTTCCGCGGCAGAGAGCTTCTTTCGGAGATCTCTCTCCGCAGATGCCAGCTCCTTTTCCAACGCTCGCTTCTCGACCTTGAATTTTTTCCTCTCGCCTTTGGAAACTACAGGGTCCGCCGGTCCGTTCTTCTCAGCTTCCCGTCTGCCTGCCGTGTGAGCCCCTCCAGGACCAGCCCCGCTTGGGGTCTGTGATGCCAGCTTCTTCTCGATCTCCTCTCTTTCGAGGTTCATCCCAGCCAGGTCCTTCTCGATGCTCTTCTTCTGCTGGGCCATTTCAGCAAGGCTCGACTCCACTGCCGCTCTCTCCTTGCGGGCCACCTTCAGGATTTTTTCGAGTTCCTCGTTATCTCGCCGCAGGTCCGCTATTTTCCTCTCGAGATCCGGAGAGCTTCCCGGAGCACCCTTCAGAGCTCCGGTTTCCTGATAGTTCTTGAGGCGCTCCCGTTCCTTGCTCAAGGCGATCTCTACAACTTCGTTCACCTGCTCTGCTTCCTCGAGGCGCTGCCTCGATTCAATCTCCCCGGCACGATACTTACCCCACGCAAACCACCCCAGAGACGCTCCCAGTAACGCCGCCGGCACGATGAGTAGCAAACTGTAGAGGCCATAATTGACCAGAAAATAGGTTATCGCATCCATGCGGAATCTGTCTCTTCGGCGGGGCTCTCTTACTTGACCATGATCTCTACCTGATTATCACGGTCTCCCCCGGGAGCTACACCGAAGGAGCGGGTCTCAATTTGCCTCAGCAGCACCCCGTGATCCACGAGAATCTTTCCAACGAGTTCCGCCCTGAGGCGGGCAAGCCGGCTATTTTCGGTCGCATTCCCATCGCGTGCTGGATGCCCTCCTACTGCGTAGCGGGCTCCCTCACCAGCAGTAATAATCGCCCGTGCGGCGATGATCACCTTGTCACGGTCACCGCTCTGGAGCTCTTCACTACCAGGGCGAAAGGTAACCACGCTTGCATTCAATTTACGTCGTAATTGCTCAAGCACGGTTCCATTCTGCAGAGACTCAGGCTGGTATCCCGGAAAATGATACGGAGACGAGCGTAATACAAACTCATCCGAGACCATGTCCTTGGGGACCACCTCACTTGCCTTTGAAAGCCAATCGATTCTAAGCCCGCTGGTGGCATCCCCTCCGATCGTCAATCCCCCTTTCCGAAGCTCCACACTACGATCGCCCTGCTCCCGGAAATAATATGCGAGAAACTCTGCCCATGTCTCAACCCCCTCAGGATCGACGACGAATTCACGCCGCTCGAGACCAGTATCCCATCCCGGGAGTGCCTTGAGAGGAGCGGCCAACTCAACCACCAGATCTTCGGAAACAACGCCGCTCGCTCTGAAACGCCCTCTCTCTCTCTCCACTCGCAACCAGCCGGGCGCTCGTAGCTCACTCGCACGACCAACTACCCGCACTCCGGATAACGCGTCAACCCGGGCAACGACCCGGGCCCGCTGCGAATCTGAATCTACCGCCCCAGAAATGAAGGCATCAAGATAATCAAGCCGCACACCTGGATCGACCACCCCTTCCTCTTTCAGGATTCCCTCGACCTGCCTCTCAAGTCTCGGCTTGAGCTCGCTGAGGAAAATCTGCCTGTGAAAATACCCAATACTGGGAATCAGAAGCAAGATCGCCAAGACTACGAAGCTCTTCACGAAGGAATGCTCGTCGACGGGAAGGCTGGCGACAAAAGAAAAATTCAGATCTCTGGCAATACGGAGAACATCCGCCCTGCAATAGCTCTTTTTTAAGGAGGAAGGAGGCAGAACCCGTTCCCCGGGATCAGGCCAATCTACCCTTGGCCGCGATCCATTTTCCTCTGCGATGGACAATGTCAAAAGTCAGGCCTGCAGCCTGAGCAGCCTTCTCAGTATCGTGCCATTGATCCCGCAGAACCCCGGACAGGATCAGACTCCCCCTGACCGCCAGGGCATGGGCCATTTTTTCAAAGGATCGTTGGAGCACGGCCGCAAAAAGATTCGCCACGATCACATCATACGCATTATCCGGAACCCAATCATCCAAATCCGATTGTGAAACCACTACCCCGGACGCATTATTCCGCTCTACGTTACGCCGCGCCACCGAAACCGCGTTGGGATCAAAATCCATCGCCTCACACCCAGCTGCGCCTAGCAGGCTTGCCGCAATGGCCAGAACCCCAGTCCCACACCCGAGATCCAGCACACTCCAGCTCTCCCCTTGCCGCCTCCCGGCCTCATCGGCGAGAAACCTCAGGCAAGAGGATGTGGTGGCGTGGTCCCCGGTTCCAAAAGCCATTTCAGCTGGAATAATCACTAGAGCCCTGTCGCCCCTGTTGTCCTGCAGCTCCCCCAACTTGACCGCATTTGTTTCGGAGGTCACCAGCAGGCAATCACGAATTTTCAGTGGCGGGAGGGGCTTCGCCGATTCTGAGACCCAGTCCACCTCCTT
>DFWB01000271.1 GCA_002380675.1 Akkermansiaceae bacterium UBA4145 | reverse complement strand
CCGAGTAGCGGATGTAACATTAAATGGAAAGACGGTAATGAGCCGTCCTATTTTGGGTAGAACCGTTGGATCTTACTACTGTGCGAGGCGGAATCCCTCAGAAATATGAAGAAGTATATTGATCACGTTCATGGTGGTGGGCAATTGGACTCATCTCAGGTTAGTGAGGTGGTGCGGATTCTAGTAGACGAAGATGCCGATCCTGTAGAAAAAGCTCAATTTCTCGAGGTGTTTGCGACGAAAGGAGAGACTGCTCCGGAGATCGCTCTTTTCGTCTCTGAGTTGCTCGAGCGAGCTGTCGACCCCGAAGTCGCGCGTGGTTCTCTGGAACATCCAACCATCGATGTTTGCGGAACCGGTGGGGACAAACTCAATCTTTTCAACGTCTCGACGACGTCAATGTTCGTGATAGCTGCCGGTGGAGCGGCGGTGTTTAAGCATGGCAACAGAGGTATTACCTCGAGAAGTGGTGGAGCAGACGTGCTCGAGGAGCTTGGGGTGCGTATTGATCTTCCAGCCGAAGGTTTCAGGGATTGCCTAGCGGGAGCCGGGTTAGGGTTTCTCTTTGCTCCAATGTATCATCCCGCATTCAAGGCTATTATGCCCGTTCGTAAATTACTGGCAGAGAAAGGGGTTCGAACGATCTTCAACCTGATAGGTCCTCTTCTTAATCCGGCGAGACCAGCATGCCAGCTGGTTGGGGTGTTTAGTCCGGAACTACCCCCCGTCTATACCGATATTCTTCAACGGTTGGGACGTAGGTCTGCATGGGCAGTACATGGAAAAACTCAGGATGGCCGCCCAGTAGACGAACTGAGCACAATGGGGCAGACTACGATTTGCAGGGCTTTTGATGGGGAAAATGTGGAGGAGGTGATTCATCCCCAAGATTACGGGATGAGAGTAGTTGGACCTGAGGATTTGCAGGGGGGAGATGCGCGAGAGAATGCCCATCTCCTCACTGAGATTCTTGCTGGTCGAGATACAGGTCCTCGCCTCGATATTGTTTTACTTAACGCAGGTGCAGGCTTGGCGTGTGCCGGTCTGGCAAAAGGTCTCGGTGCAGGAATTCAACAGGCGCGTGAACTCGTAGAATCGGGCGCGGCGTTTGAGAGGTTACGATTGCTACAGAAGATAGCGGGCTAGCTGGATCAGCGAAGACCCAGAGTCACTGCCTGCCCTTTCCGGTGTGAGGGTGCCTCTTATTTGTCCACAAGACGCTTCTCGGTTTCCGCGTCGAGGACTGAGTAACGTTCCCGATGGAGGTTCGGGTCACTGCGGAATATGAGTCGACCATTGTGACCGCGTTCCAGTTCCATGAGGATGTTTGCATCCTCGGATTTAAAGCGATTAAGCACATCGGGGCTCACGACCACAATCAGATCACCAATCTCATCCCGCCTTGTAGACAGGACGGTATTAAGCTCGCGCTGGATTTCTACACTCATGGTCATTGTGGTCTTTACCTTGCCGGACCCAGCGCAATAAGGGCAGGGCTCAAGGAGCGCGTCTCGCAGACTTTCGTTGAGGCGCTGCCGAGTCATTTCCATCAGGCCCACAGCGGAGATCTGAAGCACCTGAGTCTTCGCACGGTCCCTCCGCAGGCGTTCCTTCATTGCACGGTAAACGGCCTGCTGATCTCTTCTGTGCCGCATATCGATAAAGTCAACAACTACGAGTCCGCCAACGTTCCGTAGGCGGAGTTGACGTGCGGTTTCATGGGCGGCTTCGATATTGGTTTCGAGGATCATTTTATCGACGTTTTTTGATCCCCGGTTCCGGCCTGTGTTGACATCGATGGAAATTAGAGCCTCAGTCTCATCAATGACGATGTAGCCACCGCATGGGAGCCAGACCTGACGAAGAAAAGCTTCATCAATCTGTTTTTGAACTCCGATCTCGTCAAATAGGGGTTGCTGAGTCTGCAGGTAATGGACGCGTCTCTTTGCTCTGCCCGAGATTTTCTCGGCGATGAGCTTTATTTGTTCGGTAGTCTCTGCATCGTCGCACACTACCTGGTCGATCTCTTCGGTCAGAAAATCGCGGGCCGTCCGTTCTATTAGCTTTGGTTCCTCAAATACACAGACGGGAGCCGGGTTTTCATCCCTCAGCTGCTCTACACCTTCCAGCTGCTCCAGCAACATGGCTAAATCGCGCACGAAATGCCGGTGTCGTTTTCCGGTTGCTACCGTTCGCATAATAATACCCATGCCTTCCGGGACTGCAAGGCGCTGCATAATCCTGCGAAGCCTCGTCCGCTCCTCAGGATCTTCAATCTTGCGTGAAATACCAAACTGATCTGCAAAAGGAGTAAGGACAAGATATCGACCCGGCAGGGAGACATTTGTAGTTACTCGCGGGCCCTTGTTGCCGATAGGCCCCTTGGACACCTGAATGACCAGCTCTGATCCTACAGGGTAGAGACTCGGGATATCTTTAGAGGTGATCTTCTTTGGACGGGTTCTTTTTTTCGATCGACCTTCCCGATGGATTTCCTCCATGCTGTTGTCGAGGGCGGCCGGAATGGCATCCCAGAAGTGGAGAAAAGCATTCTTCTCCATCCCGATATCGACGAACATGGCCTTTAGCCCGGGCTCAATGTTTTTAACGCGGCCTTTGAAGATACTGCCGACGATATTCATATCTCCCTCCCGTTCGATCTCGTATTCCTCGAGCACACCATCTTCGAGCAAAGCGACTCGTCGCTCGAGTTTTTCGGCATTGATGACTATGGTGTTGCCTTCTCTGGCATCGATATTACCGATCCGGAGGGCCCGTCTGATTTTTTTAAACATGGGTTGGAAAGTTGGTTTGTGGATTTATGAATCGGAAAATGCGCTCTTGGGATCTAATCCGTGCGGCGCCGGGTTTCCGGGTTTTGAGAGTTCCCCGAGTCTGCGTCGGGAGTGATAGAGGGCAGGGGGATTGCCCGGGGCCGTACTCGGACGGCTGTCCCGGGAAGCTGCGCCTCGTCAGCTTCCTCGCCTGTTTCGCCCTCTTCGTCAATAGCTAGCGCAAGAAGATCGCCATCAGGGAGGGCAATTTCTTCAATGGGATCGAAATTTCCGGCCACCTCACCCATTCGCCGGAGGGGGAGTTTAAGGCCTTTTTCCGCAGCAAATAGACCTCTGAAGATAAGATTCACAAGTGGTCCGCATACTTTCCCCCCGGATTTGCCGTTTTGGACCATAACAGCGACCGCATATCTGGGTTTTTCGAACGGCCCAAATGCGACTGTCCATGCATTGTGAGACTTTTCTCCGAAATCCGTTGTCTGTGCCGTGCCGGTTTTTGCACCGATTTCGACATCCTCGGGAGAAGCTCTTCTCGCCGTCCCTCCGAGTTCGTTCGCGGCCTTCCACATTCCCTGTCGTAGGTCTGCGAATTGCGCGCGATCCATTCCCTCGGTAACGAGGTCTACTCTCAGCTCTGGGATATCACTTATCAAGATTCCTTCCTTAGGGTCCACTGCCATCTTGATGATTCGCGGGCGGTAATACTTGCCACCATTGGCTATGCACGCGGTGAGGGCAGCTAGCTGCAGTGGAGTGGCTTCGCTTTCATCTTGTCCGATCGCAAGCATCGCCATTCGAGCCGGGGTCATCGACTCTCCCGGGTGGAGTTCACGTTGCCACCATTCGCTACCCGGGATGATTCCTCGGTCTTCGGCAGGAAGTTTGACGCCCGTTGCTCTCCCAAGGTTCAGCATGTCAAAGGCATTTGCCATGCGCTCGTTACCCAGCTCACTGGATAGTTGCATAAAGTAGGGGTTGCATGAACGCTGAATGGCACTCGTGAGGGAAAGGGGGCCATGTCCGACTGTTTTCCAGCAACGGATTTTCAATTTTCCGGATCTACCAAACTGGAGGTGTCCCACACAGCTGTGACTAAAATCTCCCTTGCCGTGCATGCATGCTGCGATCGCTGTTGGCAGCTTAAAAGTAGATCCGGGAGTAAAGCTCGAGAGGGCCCTGTTGATTAAGGGATAGGCCTTGTTGGCCTTGTAGCCCTCCCATTTCGAGCCCGAGATACTTGGGATGAATTCGTTGGGATTATAGTTGGGAAGGGAAGCCATCGCGAGGATCTCCCCCGTGCGGACATCCATTACGACTGCGGCAGACCGTCCTGTTTTCCTTAAAACATTTTCGACCAGAAACTGGATTCGGGCATCAATAGTCAACATTACTTGGCTCCCTTGATCCGGAGCGATTCGTTCATTAAGTACCTCGCCAAGAATTCGGCCTTTCTCGTTCTTTCTAAGAACGCGCCGGCCTGGTGATCCGCGGAGAAAGGTGTCCATGGTTGCCTCTACTCCGGTGGAACCCACGGCATCGCCAAGATAGTGGTCGTATTCTTCCTTCGCTTTCTCAGGTATATCGCCCTTTTCCCATTGCTTGAGATACCCTAAGATATGGCAGGCAAGAGTTCCGAAGGGATACTGTCGACGAGGTCTAACGGTTACGTAGACGCCTGCCATCTCGAGGTTGTGCTCAGCCAAGCGAGCGAACTGCTCATATGTGAGGTCCACCGGAAAGGTGAAGGGGATCAAACCACCGTGAGTGACATAGTGCTTTTGGAGCGCGGAGGAGCTATATTCGGCCGCGATTCCGTGATGCTCGAGGCGCGGGACTATCCCTTCCTTGATAATACGTACAATTTCCCGACTCCGCTCGGAAGTAGGGACCGCCATTCCGATTCGCCGACGACCGGGCTTCTGCTTTTCAGAATGTTGCCTTTCCCATTCCTGGTGAATCTCATCGAGATTAAGGACAAGCTCGTAATTACGTAGGTTTTTTGCAAGTAACTGGCCGTTACGGTCGACAATGGTTCCTCGCACCCCGGGGTCACGGATGGCGATCGTCGTTTCACCGGGAATGAGCTTGCGGTAGTATTCGGTATTGACGATCTGATAGTCGTAAAGACGACTCAGCAGGGTCCCTCCTCCAAAAAGCACAATTGCAGTTAGGAGGTAAAGTCGGAAGCGATAACGTGATTCCATGGGCGGGTTCGGCTCTAGTGAGCAGTGTTCCTTTCACGGGAGAGGCCTTCGTAGCTGATGGTGTGGTGAAACAAACCAGCTAGCCTGTAGAGAACCCAGAAAACCACTGGGCACAGGAGCATTGTCAGGAGCGCTGTAAAGCTGATTTTAAGAAAGAGCGAATGAGTGAGAATGAGGTCACCGCGAACAAAAGTGACGCAGAGATATTCGGCGGACAGGTATAGGAACACGGCGACCCCAGCAAGAAGGGCGGACACATGCCATTTGCCTTCACGGAACAATGGTTGCAGGCCCTGCATGAAGAATCCCATCAGGGCGTAAAGGACGATCGAATAGCCAAATTTCACATCACCCCCGGGATTCTCATAGACTTCAGGATTTCCCAAAAGTGCTGTGGGAAGGGGAGTAATGACATGCTGAGCGTCCCATAGGAATCCAGCAGTAAAGGCTAGCAGGAGCATAGGACCAGTTCCAACGGTTACTGCAGAGCAAAGAAAGACCAGAGGAACAAGGAGGATTCCGGCATCGCAGAGTGATTGGAACGTGGGAGTGAACTGCTGAAAGATACAGGCAGTTATCACTAGAAACAGGAGACTCAAATGATACCAGCCCATGCTTATTCCTCGGGTTCATTCTTCTGAGCGATAATGAACACGACACCAAGCTCATCAAAGTTTACGGAAGGCTGAACTAACGCGATTCCCTCAACGGGGCCGGGTGTGTATTCCTTGACGGTTCCTATCAATAAATTCGAAGGAAACAGCCCTCCCTTGCCGGTAGTAATCACCTTCATCCCTGGTCGAATTGCCGCCTCGCGTGACAGGTGCCTGAGAATGAGTCGCGGCTCTTCTCCGTAACGGCCTCGCGTTCCATGGAGTATGCCGACCTCCGGGGTGCCGGCAACTTGGACAGAAACCTGGCAGCGCTCGTCAGTAAGCAGTATCATACTACAGGTGTCTTCAGAGGCGATGTCGACCTTTCCGGCAAGTCCTCCCGGGGCAATTATGGGAACGCCAGCCCCGATAGAATCCCTCTGACCTTTGTCGATGATTGCAGTTTCCCACCAAGTGGCGGGCTGCCGTTTTATCACCCGGGCAGCAATAACGTTAAGCCGGGACTTTTCCTTGAAATCGAGGGCGCGTCGCAATTCCGCATTTTCGGTTTCGAGTTCACGCAGTCTGCCTTCAATAGAACGGAGTTTGATATACTCCTCCTCAATGGCACGAAGCTGGTTCTCCAGATCCTTGGAGTGCTCGATTTCCTCAAGAAAATTGCGGGCTTGGCCTTCGATCGATGATCCACCCTTCAAAAAGGGGGTAATAGTTGCGTAGTAGGTTTGTTGAATGCGCCTCACCGACCTCTCACTGAGGGTGAGAACCCACGTGACGCCACAGATAAAAAGCACAAGCGCTATGAAATTCAGTGGGTTCATGTCGGTTATGCGGTCAGCATGGAAATGCTCTCACATCCATTATTCAAAGTTCGGAGCTCGTCAATTTACGCAGGAAATCAAGTTCATTCAGGACTTTGCCAGTGCCCTCTGCCACTGCACTGAGAGGGTCCTCGGCGATGTGAACAGGTAGTCCGGTTTCTTCGCGTAAAAGCTTGTCCAGTCCGCGGAGCAGGGCGCCACCTCCTGCGAGAACGAGACCCCGGTCGACAAGGTCCGCTGCCAACTCGGGCGGGCATCGTTCAAGAGTTGTTCGAACCGCATCAACAATATTATCCAGTGGATCCCGCATGGCTTCACGGATTTCCTGGGACGTGACTGTGATTGTTTTAGGCAGGCCAGAAACGAGGTCGCGCCCCTTCACTTCCATGCTTCCCTCTTTGGCAAGTGCAGCTGCCGACCCGATCCGGATCTTGATATCTTCCGCAGTCCTTTCACCTACCATTAAACTGTAGGAGCGCTTCATGTAATTTATGATCGATCCATCCAACTTGTTTCCGGCTGTTCTTACGCTTCGGGAATACACGATGCCGGACAGTGAAATGATTGCGACTTCGGTGGTGCCTCCACCGATGTCGACGATCATATTTCCGGCAGCCTCTTGAACCGGAAGGTCGACTCCTATTGCAGCTGCCATGGGCTCCTCGATCAAGAAGACCTCCCGTGCGCCCGCCTGTTCAACGGACTCCTTGACCGCACGACGCTCCACGGCGGTGATCCCTGAGGGAATTGCGACCACGACCCGGGGGTGTGAACGACGTTTATGGCTTACTTTTCGGATAAAGTGCCTGAGCATTGCCTCTGTCACCTCAAAATCCGCAATCACACCGTCTTTGAGCGGACGGATCGCGATAATGTTACCTGGAGTTCGGCCCAACATGCGCTTTGCGTCATCGCCAACAGCGACTACTTCGTTACTGCCGGCCTTGACAGCTACGACGGAAGGTTCCCGAAGTACGATCCCGTGATCCTTAATGTTGACCAGCGTGTTGGCTGTCCCGAGGTCGATACCCATGTCCTGGGAGAGCATTCCGAAGAGTTTGGCAAACATGGAGTCAGGCTAAATAGTTTGGAAAGATGAACTGTTTTTAACCGCAGTGGGCAGGGGTGCAAGCCTTCCGTAGGGCATTACGCAGAAACCGGAACAAAAAAGCCAAGCCCTCGGAACACAGGATGGCTGGCGCATCCGGGCGATAGAAGGGAGCCTTTGAAGAATGCGGCAACACTCGTTAAGAGCGGGAAAGGGGCTAGTTCCCATTTGAGAGGACGTGCCCAGCCCTTAGCGGCCCTCAATGAGGCACGCTTTCGTCGTGAAAATGGGCGCTGTCACCTCATCTACAGCCGCTTACTTCGCCGCCTTGACTGGGAGGGCCCTTAGTTTGTGTCTGCGAAGAAACTCCTTTGCGGCGGCATCGTAGGACTCACTACCAGTACCGTTCGGATCCCATTCAAAGATGGTTTTGCCATGACTGGGAGCCTCCCCGAGGCGGATGGTTCGCGGAATCACGCTGCGATATAGCCACTCAGGAAAGTAATTTTTCACCTCCTGAACCACTTTTCGGGAAAGGTTGGTTCTCCCGTCATACATCGTCATTAAGATCCCCTCGATTTTCAGGCGGGGATTCACGCCTGAATCCCGGATTTGCTCAATAACCTGCAGGATTTTTGACAATCCCTCGAGGCCAAACCACTCGCATTGGAGGGGCACCAGGACCTCATCCGCAGCCGAAAGAGCAGAGGTCATGAGTACTCCCAGTGAGGGCGGGGTGTCGATGATACAGAAATCGTATTTAGCCCTTTTTTTTGCCTTCCGAAGAATATCCTGCAGGATTAAGAGATGGTCTTCCATTCGGGCCAGTTCGATCTCGACTCCGGCAAGGTTCATTTCTGCCGGAATAATGGAGAGATTGGGATGCGGGGTGGTTTGAATCTTTGACTCCAGGGTCGCGCCGCCCAACAAAACATCATAGATACTTGCGTCGGCAGCATCGTCTGGATCAACGCCCAGGCCGCTGGTGGCATTGGCTTGGGGGTCCAGATCAATTAGAAGAGTGCGCTGTCCGCGGCGTGCGAGTGCCGAAGATAGGTTCACCGCGGTCGTCGTCTTGCCGACTCCTCCTTTTTGGTTAGCGATTGCGACAACCTTCATTCCTGTCCGTGAAGCTCTTAAGGAGCAAGAGCTACATAGAATAGCCCCGGGCATAGGAATGACAAAAGGGACCAAGAAAGTGAACAGGAAAATGCATGCATGGAGGCCTAAGGCTCACAAAT
>DFWB01000351.1 GCA_002380675.1 Akkermansiaceae bacterium UBA4145 | reverse complement strand
GAGCGCGGACAGCGCCCTTTATGGAGCCTCTACTCGGACGTATTTGGTAACCCGTCCATGAACATTCCACTCCTGCGCATAAAGAGCGCCATGCACATCGAAAGTACAGCCATGCACCGCAACCAGATCTCCCTCATGCCAGTGCTCCGGAGAAATCTGGTTACTCGCTTTCTGCCGATCCTTCCGCTCATCGCCAAGTCGGGAAATCAATTTGTAGTCCTTCCCGTAAAGAGAAATCCGCCCATCCAGCTCCCCTACTGCAAGAACGTCCCCGTGGATATCAGCAGCACACGGCCGACCGAGCTGGTCATCGATGGTCCCGATGAAATTTCCTTCCATGTCGTAGTGTTGCAACCGGTTGTTCTGGCGATCACTGATCAGCAGGGTCGGCTTCTCTCCCCGGGAATCGACGAGAATATTGTGACAAATATCAAACTTTCCCTCCTCCTTACCCTTGCCTCCAAAACTTTTCATATAGTTCCGATTCTTGTCATAGAGGTGCACAAGCGATTTACCGTACCCGTCCACAATGATCACTCTTCCATCGGGGCTTACATCCATGTCCGTGGGATTATATTCCCCCCTGCTTTTATACATCCCGGGGACGTCCGGGGGGCCAATGATCTGCCACACGACAGTTCCGTCGGGCTTGACGGCAACCACGCGCTTAATCCGGGGCATCGCAAGCAACAGGATTTCCTCACCCTCGAAGCGACGCACTTTCATTCCATGGACCCCTTTGAATACCTTTCCACCCTTGGTTCTTATATCCCCACGGTAGTTGCCATCCGAGCCAATGACCTGGATCGTGTTGCCCGTCGCAATGTAGACGTTTCCCTTGCTGTCAGAGGCAAGATCGCCATGAAGATTCCCAAGGCTCTTCCCCTCCGGATAATTGGGCCACCCAGGAACCGTTTCGTAGACACCAGCGCCCTGACCAGTCCGGGCAGGCGCCGTTTCCTCCGCGCCATGGGCCGGAGGAAGAAGAAAGACCAATGGCAGAAGAACCGAGCAAATTTTCATAACAATAAAATGGTATGTTCGGAGCAGTGAACCCCACATCACAGCCAAGGTCGATGCCTCTTTATCTTGCTCCAGTCACATCCCCGGGCTAGCGCCCTTCCCGGGAGGACCTCTCCCGCAACAATTCAGCGACCTTAGGCCTCTGTTTCTGGATCAAATCGACGTTCAGGTCGAGATTGGAACCGCCGATGACCCCCTCATAAAACTGGCGTAATCCGCTGCTCCATTGACCGGAAACCGTATCAACCGCTGCTTCCCCACGCTGGTTTTTCTTAGTGAGCGATGCTCCGTTTGCCAGAAGGAATTCAATCATGTCTTCCCTGCATAGAAACGCGGCCAGATGCAGGGGGGTATTCCCGTCACGATTGTGATAGGAAACACTGACTTTGTGCTCCTTTACGAGGAACCTTGCGATGTCCATCCGACCGTGGAAGACCGCCGTAGAAAGTGGCGTCATGCCTCCATCTCCATAACGACGGGCATTCGTAGGCGCTCCAGCCCGAATTGAGCGTCGGACAGCCGCGATATCGCCACGTTCAATCGCCTCCGCTAATCTATCCCGCAATCCTGAGGGATCATTCGTGGAGCGAGCTTCGCGAGGCGCCGCCTCATCACGTCCGGTATGGAAGATAAAGTCATTGCTGAAAAGACCACTGGGGTTCTGAACTTGCAGAAAATGCATTCCCGGAGTCGGGAGGGTCTCTAGTTCGATCGAAATCCGGTCCGTCCTGAGGTTCCTTACCGTTGCGGGCACTCTCCTGCCATTCACGATAACCGCCGCTCCATCCCTGACATGCCGGGCACCAAGGACCATCGTCTTCTCTTGATCATTCAGTCTCGGAAAGCGCTGTCTTCCTACCTGAGCGTGGAGAGATCCCCGCGTCCAGAGAGCCGGCTGCGGGTGATCGTAGTCGTCATTGACTCCGTGTCGCCCGGTAAGCGTCCCTACGAATGTTCCTGCCGCCGCCGCTTTCAGAAGGCGTTCCCGGCTGATCGTCCTACGCTCCTTCCCCGTCGTGGCATAACTGGTGCCATCGAATTGCAAGACCACCGAACGGCCTTCCCCTTCCTGCATTTGCACCCCATCACACTGCAGGATAATGCCCTCTTCCCGAGCAGAAGTTTCCAGAGCTTCTATCAGATCAAGGGTCAGCTTTTCGCCCGCGGTCGCCCGGTTCAGAGTTACCTGTCTTGCGAACGACCCAGAAAACCCAGTGCTCCCTTCGGTCACCATCTCCCAGACCGGGTCAAACTCTTCGCGCCCCTGCCATGAGAATTTCCAGATTGCCCGCTCGGAATTCCCTGCATCGGCAACTCGCCGATAAAAATCGAAATCGATAATATTCAACCGGCCCTGCGGTAGAATCAAAAAACGGTCATACGCGCCTCTCCAAGTAGGGGCATCCATCCCCGACCCAGGTGTGTTAGTGCTGACCAAAAAGGGCATGCGGTGACAATCACCACAAACATTCATCCCCTTCGATTCCTTGTTACCCACGATGTGGAACTGCCTGAATCCTTCTTCTGCTCTCTTGGTAAGCTTGTTATCGAAAGCCCGTCGCTGCGCAGGTGGGTAAGTAATGTTGAGAAGAAACTTTGCCATATCGTCCCTCTCCTTTGCTGACAACAGCCCAGGTTTGCCCTCGTCGTTCTCGGTGCTCGTTCCTACCATCAACATTGTTGTCGCAAGACTGCCGTCAATGACGTGACGCGTCGCACTCTCTGGTTTTGCGGGATCACTGTTAGGAGCCTCATGGCTCCGTATATTTGCACTGTTGTTCCCTCCATAGGGATCCCCGGGAATACCGTCCCAGTGAAAGGGTGCCGTATCCCGTAAGCCTCGCACTGGCATCGTGGAACGCGGCATGATCTGATTCCCCCCGGTGACAACCGGGGTCTTCAGCACCCAGAGAAGTTGGTCGGTGTGGCCATCCGGATGACAACTGGCACAGGAGAACGTCGCCGTCGTGGAAGCGGAAGCTTTGTTGAAAGCGATTCTTCCCATCTTGAACTCCGGATGAGTGGGGTCTGCGAGAACGATACTCGCCTCCACCCTCGGATCGGCCAAATTACTAAGGTCCAGCACCGAAACCGTGTTTGCCACTGCGTTGAGCACCCATGCCCCGGTCGGGGCGCCCCTTTCGCTCTCTACAAGCGCAATACCGCGGGGAACGGAATCGACCTTAACCCGCCCCAGAATCGCTCCGGTGGTCGCATCCAGAACACATACCATATCGGATCCTGCGGCGCTCACCACCAATGTGGCATCATCCCCGCTTACCTGAAGACCATAGGGCGTGGCCAAAGCCTCACTCCGTTTCGGATGCTTGGGCGGCCGAGGCTCCAAATCATAGAACTTGGGCTTGGCCTTTTCTCCTGCAGGGACCTTTGTAATCTGATTGAGGAAGGCACGGTTCCCCAGCTCTGCAAGACCATGCTTCCCTGTACCTGCCCGGCCATTAATGTCATTCCGGGCATCTGTCTGCGCAATGAACACATCTCCTTTCGAATTTACTGCCAGTCCATAAAGCAGTGTTCCGAGGGTATCCACGGTCCTGACGAGGCGGTCGGTCCTCGTATCAAAGATATATAGATCCCGGTCTGGAACACGAGGGTGCTTGACGATATCGGTCACGTGCCCGAGGGAGAGCACGTTGTTGTGGGCGATCGAATGCTCATGCGCATTGAAGGTTACCAGGTCACCATCCAGCTTGTAGCCCCCGGAAAGCTGGGTCTTGTTGTTGGATTCGAAAGGAACAACATAGAGCAACCCGTTTTTCACCACGATGGCTCTTGGGTCCTGCGCCGTAATCCTCAATCGCTTCTCAACCTTACGGGTCCGCGTGTTGACCACCGCGATCCGATTTTCTGAAGAGAGCGCAACATACGCCTTGTCGTCGCTTGCGAACGCGATTCCAACGGGCTCGTCAAACCGGGTTGCCCTCGTTCGGGAGTCAATGTCCTGAATAGTTGCTACAACGTGGAACCGCGTGGCGCTCTCTCTCGCGAGATCGATCACACTCACCGAATCGGACACGTGGTTGGAAACCCACAGCTCCTCGCCGTCCGGACGCAGAGCTAATCCGACCGGGTCCACCCCGACGGAAATCCGCCTTACAATCTTACGGGTCCTCCGATCAATGACATCGACGGTATCAGCCGGGGTGTTTACCACGAACACGTGGCCCTCGCTAATGACAAGCGGCTTGGAATGCGGGCTCAGGAAGGAAGGATGCCCGACCTTCGCCGGCACGGCCGGAGCCCCAATGGCAAGACAGCTCACCAGCAGGAAAGCATATGCAGGAACTAGAACCCTCATAATGGGCAGGTAAACTCCGTCCCGGAGAGAGGGTTCACCGGGGAATGGGGGCTATTGTCAAAGTGCCAGCCCTAGCGGCCCTTTCCAAGGCGCTTCCGAAGTTCCGCATTCTCACGTTTCAGGGCCTCCACGGCACGCCTTAGATCTTCCGCATCTCCACTCGGCCGCTTCTTCGCGGGAGGGCGCGGCTTCAGAGCCTCCATCGCACGCTTGAGATCCTCTGCTTCTCCGCCCGGAAGCTTTTTCGCAGACGGACCCTGCTTTTCCTGCCCACCAAACATTTTTTTCTTCAGCTCTTCAATTTTGGCCATGCCATCCCGCTTCGACATTTTGCCCTCCTTGACCGCTGCCCAGATTTCTTCCTCCATGGCACGGAACTTTCCTCCGCGCTCATTCTTCCCCTGGTCTCCTCGACCCTGCTTCTTTCCTGGCCCAAACATTTTTTTCTTCAGCTCTTCAAGTTTTGCCATGCCATCACGCTTCGACATCTTGCCCTCCTTGACGGCTTCCCTGATCTCTTCTTCCATGGCACGGAACTTGGCGGCTCCGTCGCCTTTTTTGCCCTCACCTTCGGGTCCCTTCGCTTCTCCCTTGCCACCAACAGCCTTTCTCATCTCGCCCAGACGCTTCACTGCGTCTTCTCTGGAGATTTTACCCGCCTTGACGGCTTCCCTGATCCGAGCCTCACCCCGGCGGTAGTCCTCGATGCGAAGTCCTGCTCTTTCCGGCGCCCCCTTCTCAGCATGTGCTTTACGCATGCCTTCCATTCGCTTCCTTGCCTCTTCCTTGGAGATCTTACCTTTCGCTACCGCGTCTCTGATTTTCCTCTCGCCACGCAAAGGTGTATCGGCACCCTGCTCTTCGGCCCCGGCTCTCTTGTCTGCGACCATCCGGCGCATTTGCGCAAGCCGCTTTTCTGCTGCTTCCTTGGTTACTTTTCCCGCCTTGACGGCCTCCTTGATCATCGCCTCACGGCGACGATATTCCTCAGCACTGGGTGTCCGGTCACCCGGCTTCTCAGCTACTTGAGCCTTCCGCATTCCCTCGAGCCGTTTGCGTGCCTCTTCCCTTGAAATCTTACCTTCTGCCACCGCAGCCCTGATTCTATTCTCACCACGAAGGGGCGTATCTGCCTTCTTCGTATGTTGGTGCTCATCGCCAGACTTATTGCCGTGATGATCGGCTTTCAGGAGGGAGATCCCTCCTCCAAACAGCAGCAATGCTACAACTGAGAATGTGATAGTCTTCATAAATTTGGTTGTTCTGAGCTTATATTGTAGCATAGCGGGCTACTCGCCCAAACTCCGCAACATTTTCACGCTCGGGGTAACCCGGTCGTGGGGCTCAGACAAGGGAGAAAGGCGTTTCAGGAGGGCTCCTCTTGAGAAATTTGACTAATGATCATCAAAAGAGCTGAACCCCGGCCTCAGTTGTCGCTATCAGACGGTCAAGGTAGCAACATCCACACTCTCCGAGGAGACCGTCGCAGCGCTACGCAGCAACCTGGTCAGAACGTTCCGACGGTCGAACTGATAGGCGAACCGGCGAGCACGCTCCGAAAGAGTTCTGCGTTCATCGTCTGACATGGAAGCGACCTCGTTGAGGCAGTCTCTGAGAGCCTCAATATCGCCCGCCGCGTGCTGAAGGCAGTTCCCCCCGGAAGCCTCCGGAATTCCTCCAGTCCCGGTGGTGATAACCGGACCAAGTCCTCCAGCCAGCATCTTCTCCGCAACCGCAATCCCAAACGTCTCGACGAACTCAGGTTGCGGCTTACTCGGCAAACACCAAGCGTAACATCCATACATGAGAGCCCCTTTCTCTTCATCGCTGACATCATCCAAGACCTCGATTGAAGGGTCTTCGCAGACAAGGCCCCTAATCTGTTCCTTCATTGGGCCATTGCCACAGATAATAAGCTTCTTCACCCCATACAATTCACTCTCGCGATAGGCTGCTATCAAGTCATCGACCCCCTTCGCTGGAGCGATGCGTGAAAGAAACATAACATAGCCATCCCTCTCGAGCGCCCGCGACGAAAGAACCTCGTCAATCCGCTGGAGATCCTCCTCGATTGATATGTATGCCACTGTATCAATCGCAGGGTAACTTATTTGTACTCTTTCCTTCAGCTGAGTCGCAAAGTCCGTGCCCAGTTCAGCATCTACCGCCTCCCCTGATTCAATAATCATATCCCTCGTGAACTCACTGACTGCTACCGGGAGGTCATGATCGAGGTAGTTAGCGAGGACCATCTGAGCTGCTCCGGTCTGTCCGACCTCCAAGGCATTCCTAACTACATTCGTGATGTCCGACCCCACAGCCTCGCCAACGGTAAAGACATCTGGAGACCTCTCCACGTTCTCAAAAGTCCGCACCGCGTTCATCACCATCTGGCCGTGAGGCACAAGGTAAAGGTCCATCAACATGACTCTCCCGTGCAATCCATGAAGGATGTCCACCAGCTCACCACTGAGAGCGTATCCCAGCCGACCATCAAGCACCTTGTAATCACCGACAGGCTTCGGGCGGCAGACCTTGATCCCCGCGGAATAATGCGAGACCGTCTCAAGCGGTTTTAATGGAAGTCCGCTCTCCTCTAGAACATCGATTGGATAAGTGACGATGTGGACTGATTCCAAGCCCATTTCGATACCGGCTTCAGCGAGATTACGCGCCTCCGTAGAGTGTCCGCAGATAATTGGGTCCGCCCGGACGACCATTATGAGATGTGAAACCTTGACGAGATCTCTCTGATGAAAGGACCCGCTGCTGCCCGGTAAATGCTCAAGTGAAACGCTCATTGCTTTGCTGGTTTTACAAACCCAACGCAGTTCCCATGCCAGCTTCGAGCTCGCGCCCCTGCGGGGCTGCTTTCTCAGGAAACAAATGACGGAGGGCGACTCTCTTTAGCCCACGAAGACGGCTTCTCGCCCATCTCCAAAACCAGCTCTGAACCGCCGTGGAACTCACTCAGCCTGAGGTAGGAACGCTCAAGGGCTCGGCCATTCAGCCACGCTCTCTGAACGTAGATATTATCCTCGTGAGCACCCTTTGCCTGAACAACAAAATCTCCTCCATGTAATTTCAGTTTCACGCAGGGAAAGACCGGACTGCCGATCAGGATCACCGGCA
>DFWB01000034.1 GCA_002380675.1 Akkermansiaceae bacterium UBA4145 | reverse complement strand
GCTAACAAGCTTTGGAATGCGTGCCGCTACCGGGAGATGCAGGGGTCTGTAACAGGCGTGTCTGCCAAGCCCAATATCTATGCGATTGCTATTCTCACGAAATTAAAAGCGCTTGAAGAAGGTGTGCGGCGTGCTCTGGAGAGCTATTCTTTTAATGATGCTGCACAGCAATTGTACCAATTCTTTTGGTCTGAGTTCTGCGACTGGTATCTCGAATCAGTTAAAGGAGACTTTGCCGAAGAGGCTGACCCGGAACGCAAAGCTTCGACTCTTGAAGTGATAGATATTGTTCTCGATCGCTACCTCCAGTTGATACATCCCTATATGCCTCATCTCACCGAGGAACTGTGGGAGCAGCTTGGGTTTGCAGAAGGCTCTCTTCTCATGGAGCAGGAGCTTCCAAAAAACTCTCCAGTGCAAAAGTTTGGATTATCGGAGGAGGAGTGTCAAACGGCTGAGGAAAAGGTTGGAGAGGTCTATGAGTCAGTATCGCGAATCAGAAACCTGAAAGCGGAATACAATCTCGCGGCGAACCGGAACGTTGGTCTTATCGTCAAAGCGGGCAGTGGTTGGGCGGAAGGGGAAGGAGCCACTCTGGCTCTTCTTTGCGGCGCACGGGAGGTAGAATTTTCCGAGAATTACGAGGCGCCAAAGGGAACTCCTGTAGTAGTGACAGCAATCGGGGAAGTGTATCTTCCTTTGGAAGGGCTGATCGACCTCGATGCTGAGAGGAAAAGAATTGGAGCGGAAATCGCCAAGGTGAAAAAAGAGCTCATGCGAAGCGAGGGAATGCTGGGAAATCCAAAGTTTGTGGAGAATGCAAAGCCGGAGATTGTGAAGAAGGAGCAGGGTCGCTTGGAGGAGTGGCGAGAGAAAATGACCCAGTTAGAGGAGCTTCTGGAAGCACTGTCCTAGCGGGGCGAGCTCTCATTGATACAGAATCTTCAATATAACGATCGAAATGAGAGATATTGCGGAACTTCCGGGCCTTCAGGGAGAAGGGGTAGCGCTTCTCCACGGGGCCGGGATGGAGACTGTGGAAAAATTTATCGCCAGCGATGCGGTTGAACTTATCGAGCGCCTTAAGGAGGTCGGTAAGAATTTCGAAGAGGAAATAAGGCCCCCTTCGCAGAGTCTTGTCGAGGCTTGGCAGATGACAGGTCGTGAGTTACTGGAAAAGGAAGTAAGGACATCGGGTCGAGAGGCGTGCGAGGTTTCAGCTGAGGACGTGCAGAAGGCTGGGATCGAGATCAGCTCCCTGCCTGTGGCCAGAATCTTTGAGTTAGAATCACCGGTAGAGCCAACAGCCGAAGCCCAGAGACCGAAGGAGTGGGGACGCAAAACTGAGGGAGAGAGGGGAGTGGGTGACCGCGATTACACAGTGAGACAGAAATCTCATGAGGCCTTTCGTAGCCTGAGTGGCGCCCAAAAAGCAGAACCGAAGGTCGGGCGCCGGAGCCGGGGTAAGCCTCACCCTAATGCAAGGTTTGTTCGCTGGGCTGCACTTGTCACGGTGGCTACGAGCTTGTTAGGGATGTTGTCGTTGGTCGGTGTGATCGTAGTTGGAATTATGGCCTTTGGATTTGGGTTTCGACCCGCGCCAGATATGGCTTTCCCGTTACTTCTATTTCCCGGGGCTCTCATCTTGTACCTGCTTATGGGGATCCGGGCACGATGCCAGTATTGTGGGGAGAGGTGTTTCGTGAGTAAGAATTGCCAGAAACATGAACAAGCCGTCCGATCGATTCTTGGGTATGGTTTTGCGGCGGCACGAGATGTCCTTCTGTTCTCAAGCTTTCGCTGTATGTTTTGTGGATCAAAGATTCGCGTGAAGGATTGAGTCTTTCCTGTGGACTCTGATTACTCACGATTTCTTGAGTCGATGAGAATAGTGACAGGTCCATCGTTCACAAGGGCGACCTCCATCATTGCCCCGAAGCGCCCTCGTTCGACTTCTTGTTCGAGATAAGTGGAGAGTGTTATGCAGAATTGCTCGTAGAGTGGCTTTGAATGCGCAGGAGGCGCTGCCCGGATAAAGGAGGGGCGGGTTCCCTTACGGGTGCTGGCATGGAGAGTGAACTGGCTGACAACAAGTGTGCTTCCCCCGGTATCTTTCAGAGAGCGGTTCATACGGCCTTCCGTATCTTCAAGGATCCGGAGGCTTGTGATCTTTTTTGCGAGCCATTCGATATCCGTCGAGTCGTCTGCTTCTTCAATACCTAACAGGATGAGGAGCCCGGATTCGATTGAAGAAATGACCGTTCCTTCGACAGCGACGGAGGCACTTGATACCCGCTGAATGACGGCACGCATGTACTGAGTGTGATTGCCCTGACTAATCATTCAAGCACTCTGCGATGTTGGTATATCCTCTGATAGACGATTGGATTACGCGCGTGACAAACGTTTGTGCTCGATAAATATAAATAAATCATCGATTATTTTGATGCTGGCCATCGCCTTTGACGTCTTGAATGAATATTCACCATCTTGAACTCTTCTACTTCGTTGCCAAATATGAAGGTATTACGGCTGCAGTTCGGCGGATGCCCTATGGGATTCAGCAGCCAGCAGTGAGTGGACAGATTCTTCAGCTTGAAAAAGAGCTAGGAGTGAAGCTCTTCAACCGGAGGCCCTTCGCGCTGACGCCTGCCGGAGATGAATTGTATGATTTTGTCTACCCCTTCTTTTCTCAAGTTGGAGAAGTGGAAGCCCGTCTGAAAGGAGAAGAAGGGTCTCATCTGCGTATAGCCGCTTCCGGTTCCGCACTTCGTATTCACCTTCCTGACCTTCTCGCGGAAGTTCGGACGAAGCGTCCGTCTGCCCGCTTTTCTCTACGTGAGGTGGAGCCGGGGGAGCTGCAGGGGCTTCTCAAGAGTCAGCAGGTTGATCTTGCCATAAGTATTATCGGCGAACGGATCACTGAGGGATTACAGACGGTAGAGCTATTGAAAATACCTCTCGTGCTGCTGGTGCCGGAGAAATGGAAAGTGCGGGGACTAAGTGACCTTCTGGTTAAAAATGAGGAGACGGGCCGGAAGGCTCCAAGGTATCCACTTGTTGGTCTGCCCGCGGGGAACGTTCTTGGAAGGATCTTTCTCGATTCCTTTGAGGAGAGAGGTGTCGACCTTGTTCCGAATATGGAGGTGGACTCCCTGGACCTTGTTGGAGATTACGTCTCGTGGGGCTTTGGCATGGGAATGGGAGTGGAGATCCCCGGTAAGGAGCCTCCGGGTGGGCTGAGGGCAATTCGCCTGAAAGGATTTTCTCCGGTGGTTGTGGGGGCAATTCATCAGGAAAACCTGAAGCCCTGAAATCTAAACCAAATTTATCTTCAAGTCTTTTAACTACCATTGA
>DFWB01000121.1 GCA_002380675.1 Akkermansiaceae bacterium UBA4145 | reverse complement strand
CGGAATCCAAGACCGGGAAGGTAACGGCAACGGTGAATATCCCCTGAAGTGCCTACAAGTATCTCCTCCCACTCTGCCGGCGGTGCCTGGAACACGTCCGAGCCTTCAGTGGTATCCGCGCCATCTTTCATCTCGGATGATTCACCATCAGTGAGGCTTTCCGTCCCATCCGGTACGACCACCGCAACATCCGCAACCACATCGGCCTGGGCCTCAAGGTTGTCCTCACCTGTCGAAGCACATCCAGTCAAGAACACAAAAAGTGGCACCATATACGCCGCCGAATAGCGGCCGAAAACATTCACGCCTCTCCCTAACATGACCCCCCCATAAAAATCCTCATATCGATGCCAACCCCTATGGAGCTACCTTGGAGAAAAAGATGTTATCCAGCGCCCAGGCCTGCCAGTCAGGCGTGCTGAGATCGCTATAATCGAAGTGATCGATATCGAAGCCCTCTTTATAGACTCTGAACTGAGTCAATTTGAGAGGACCAGCCGGAATACCGGGTGTTCCCTCTAGTTGGGGAAAATCAGGCAAAGGAACATCGCGTACCTCGCCATCCGACATCAATGTCCAAACAGGAGTGTCACCCATCATCGATGGAACGACCAACTTCATATATTGGAAATGCGGCTGTACCGAGGTGTCCGCTTCCCAGGAAAGGAGATTCTCAGTCAAAACCCCGCCCTCCACCGGCACCTCGAACTTGGGCACGGGAACCATCGGGCCCATGAAGAGTTCATGGTCACCAAAGGTATAGACCGAGCTGCTATCTTTGGGGAGATACACACCATTGATATTCTGCTCATAGTCCGGGGTGTTCGCCTCGGTCCACGTATTACCATCGTAGACGAGCACAAAACCTCGATTACCCACCGCGTAGATTTCGTTCGCGCTTCGGCCGTTTATCGCCGTGACTGTCTGAGTAGCCGGCACCCCATCCACCGCAGAGAAACTGACACCATCGTAATGAAGCAAGGTTCCGCCTTCACCCGCGACCCAGACATCATCCTTTGCCACCGCCCAGACAGCGCGGAGGTTCTTCACAGTGGGGACTGTCTGCTTAACCCAGGCAGCTCCATCGTAGTGATAAACGCGGCCGTAATCTCCAACCAACCAGACGTCATCACTGCCTGTTCCATGAAGCCCCCTCCAGCTACCACTGACGCTGGTCGTCGAAGCATTGGCCCAGGTTCCAGAGGGGTCACGCCGCCTGAGGCTATAAGCGCCCGCAACGAACACCTCTCCTCCGCCGACAGAAAAGACAGCGCGGAGATCATTGGATTGACCCGAGGATTCCTGCGTCCAGCCAATACCATTGAAATGGAGGACAACCCCATCGTCACCCACGGCCCATATATCTGATGAACCGGTGCCATGAATCGCTCTGAGGGTGCGCTGCGTGCCGGAGGGCTGCATGCTGTAGGTGTTACCATTGTAGAAATAAAGGCTCCCCTCTGTTCCTACAGTAAACACATGGTCATCATCGTAACCGTAGGCCGCAAGCACATTCCGCGTAAGCCCTGTAGATGCCAGCTCCCATTCACCATCGACCAGGCGCAACATCCGATCATCCTCGGGTTCTACCAGATTCTTACGCAAGACCACCGACATGGGAGTCCCATCCTCACTCATCGTGAAAGCCCCTGCCAGAATCGTATAGGACGCATCGTAGATATCCCCGATAAACTCAAGAGGCTGCCCCTCTGCCAGAAGAGGAACATCGCTAAAGGACCCTGGATTTACGGGCGCCTGAAAGACACCATCTGAACCAAAGTCAAACCAAAGAGTTGCGAAGAGATAGTCCGTGTCGTCAAGAGGAGGGTCCTCAAGACGCAACTTCAGCGTCCGGGTAAGCGGAATATTCAGATTGATATCAATATCCTCTGCGACCTGACCTGGAATAAGATTCAAATGCCGGTACACACCCATGACCACCGGAGTAAAGTACGAGAACCCGACATAGCGGTTATCGATGCGTTCGAGAACCAAGGCTGGGTCAAGGGGCTCGGTCATGCCATCCATGAAGCCACCTACGCAGACCACGGCAATCTCGCCGGGATAAGCCATAATGCTGTAGCTTCCCATGCTGTTCACCACGGCTCCGGTGCCAGGAGATAGTTTTTGAGAGAAAATCGAAGGAATCGTTCCTCGACACACCACGACCTTGCTGCCCGGGGTGGGCACGCAATGGCTGGTTGGGCCAAGCGATTTACAGGCACTCTTCGACGGACACTGAGAGTCTGTTTCACAAGTCATCAAGCACTTACTGCCCTGACTACCGAGGTCCGTGCACTTCGCCCCTGCCGCACCACACTCATCATCTCCATCGCACAACTTGCAGTGGTTGGTGTCGGAGGCCCCGCTGCTATAGCAATAGCCCGGTTCACCAACCACGTACTTCCCGAAGCCATACACATCCCCCTTGACGATGGGAGGCTGAATTCCAGGCGGGAAGCCAGGAGAAGGGATCACCTTGGTCATGTAAATGGTCACGTTCTCCGCATCAAAAGCCACGACAGAATTGTTCTCGTAGCCTTCCTTGGAGACGCTTACTGTCTGAGGCCCTGAAAGGTCTGGCCCGCTGAAAGTGATCTGGCCATTCAGATTGGTAAAGCCCTGGAAGGGTGTCTTTGGATCACTACCAAGAATGGTAAAGACATCCGGCACAGGAGCCCCAGACCCTCCTTCAAGAACGGTCACGTTGACGGCATCATCGACCGCCTCTCCCCAGGTGCCTCCATAGAGACTCACCGGATCATAATAGGTGTAGGAATTTTCGAGGAGCGCGGTACCTGCAAGACTCACGACCTGAACATCCACGGTACCCACGTCACCTGCAGGAAGCCGAGCCGTCAGCCGCGTGGGATCGATGAAGGTTGTATGGCTGGCCAACTTGCCGCCCACATAGACCTCGGCGTCCTCCGCAAAACCAATTCCCAGAACATCCACAAAGGTCCCGCCAGCAATAGAGCCCTTGTCGGGAGTGATTACGTAGAGGTCCATACCCCCAGAGGTATAGAAGAAACCATTCAGAAGCAGGGTATACTGAACCCCCTGGGCAACCTTTACATGGGCAAACCCAGGGCTTCCGGGAGGAGTCATTGCGCGCAGCTCATTTTCACTCACAAACTCGACGCCCGTGGCGGGGAGAGCATCAATAAAGATCTCAGCATCAGGCTGAAAACCAGTCCCGATAACCGTGATTTCGGTCCCGCCATCGGCGCTGCCATAATTCGGTTTAATCTCAGCGATAGCGAGATCATCGACATAGTTGAATGCGCCTTCAGAAACCGCTGAGCCTTCAGGACTCTGAATCTCCACGTCTACCCAACCAGCATCGACCGATGCGGGGGTAACAACCACCGCACTCTGGGTCACAGGATCCACACTCAAAACCTCACCCAAAGCTCCATTAAAGCGAACCTTGGTATCCAGACTCGTACCCAACTCTGTCGCTGTCACGACCACCTTGGTCCCCCCCAGAACAGAACCCGAATGCGGCACCAGGTTCAAAATCTCAACTCCCGAAGGCAGTTCGTCATAGAAGACATAACCATCATCCACGACCGTGCTTCCGTGAGGAGTAACGATCCACAGATCAACCGCACCCGCTTCGTGGGGAGGGGAAGTCACATGCAGAATTCCTGTGTGAACCAACTCGGCTACCGGAGCTGTCACATTCCCAAATCGAACCTCAAGCGGCTCCACAAAGCCTGCACCCTCGATCACCGTTAGCTGGCCACCCGCCGAAGGACCCGCGACAGGGGACACCTTGGTCACCATCGGCGGCGCGGTGTAGAGGAATCCATCTTTCAAGCGTGCGAGACCCAGCGAATTCGAAACAAAAACATCAACCTCCCCAGGCATCCCTGTGGGAGTCAAAGCAAGAATCGTCGAATCATCGACAAACTCCGTGTTGATCGCCAACTGCTCACCGAAGAGCAACTTCGTCCCCTCAGTAAACCCAGTCCCTTTCACGGTGACCGGTGTCCCTCCTGTAGCTGGCCCTTCAGCGGGAACAATCTCTGACACCACAACATCATTGTAATAGAGATAACCCTCCTCCAGTACCGCGACTTCTTCACCATCCGCCTGGAAAACAGTCACTCGAGCAAGCCCAGGCGCATGCGGAGGAGTCGTCACGTTGATCCGATCATCACCGAGCACGAAAATATTGAGAGCTTCACTCTCATCAAACATGACCTTGGCATCGAATCCGAAGCCAGCTCCGAGAATCGTTACAGTATCCCCCCCAGAAGCCTTGCCCTTCGCCGGGGACACTCCATCAACGCGTAGCTCCGCAGCAACCTCCTGTGTCACCTCCTCTTCTGTTTCCTCGTTCTCCTCAGTAACCTCTGAGGGATTGCTTTGCTCATCCACAAAAGATTGTTCAAAAGGCTGAGTATTCGGCGACTCATCCCCGGCACCAGCAGCACCACCAAGGTCCTCGCCACAGCCAGGTATCAGCACCAGAACAAGAACCGCCGACCAGATGCGTAGGGACTTGGAACCAAAGTTTAGGATCGATGAAATCATTGAAACCTCGCTTTTCACGAATGTCTGCTCAAAAGTTCTCGTTCAGCAAGTTGAGATCGCGCAGATCAAGCCCTGCGGGATAGCCATAGGACACGTATTGGTCGTAGCCGTAGACAACAACCCCAACAGGCATGTCTGCTACAACCCGATGCACCCCATCTTCAACCTGCCGACGAACAACCCTGTAATCCGGGGTTATCGACTCGAAATAGGCGTCATCCAACACCTCCCCATCCAACTCAACTGCCGCACCGACTGGCGCCACAATATTCACATAGTCTGCCTGATACTTATTCGGTGCCAGGAACACATAATCTTTACGGAACTGAGCCACGGGAACCGACAAAATAAAGGCTGGATCACCGATACCCGCATCTCCCACTCCCGGAATCCCACTTACATTGGGGTCCGGTGCCTGCTCTGCTGCAAGGAATTGCCCTACCAGGATGGGCTTATCTGCCAGGATCTCAAAGTGATCTCGAGTCTCAAACTCATACCACTGTCCGCGATTCAAAACGGGGATATTGGCCTGCGGCGGAAAGGTCGTAACCACCGTGCCGTCCTCCGCAGCCAGAATTCTCCAGACGTCCAGCTCAAGATTGCGATCGTAGCTCTTCGCAGCGATATAGTGCTTGCCCCAGGTACGGACTGGATAAATCTGCTGCTCTAAATGATCTGCGCAGCAGGTAATGAAGTCCTTGCAATCCTCATGTGTCTGACACGGTGTTGCTTGATTGATGGGCTTACCTTTATCGAGTTCCCACTGACAGACACCATACTGAAAGTTACAATGATTCGAATTCGGAGCATTACTCGCTTCGCTGCCACCAAATACAGCCACATCCCGGTCGGAAATCACCAGTGAGCCAGTAAGATCAGCGCCAATCGCGTTGGTCTCAATATTCAAGACATCAAACTGCTGGAGTATGAAAGTCTTCGAGTCCCCCGGCTCCATCGCTGGAACAACCGGATTTCCACCGCCATCCTTTTCGTTCGAAGCCAAAGTATGCGCCGTAACCGTCACCGCAACCTGAGTCTCGCCTGAGCGAACCGCGATTACTGTGAAATAACCCCGAAGAGCAGGCTTCTCGAAAGTCTGCTCTCGTGTCATTACGATATGGTATTTTCCGAGCACGTTTTCAGGAAGAAGCAACGAAGCGTCATTCGAGAAAACACCCACATTTTCGAGAGGATTAAACTGATAGGCCGTAATTGGAATACTTGAATGCAAACGATAGGCCAGGGGCGCGATAATCGTCCCGTTCACATCGCGGCGAGGTAGATTGAAGACGCGAAGCCCACCAGCTTCGATGGGAGAAAGGTCGAGCTGAGCACCCTGACTATCCTCCAAGACCTCTCCATGAATCGTCGATATCTCCACCGTAGCGGAACGACGCACGTCCGGATTACTCACAACGATTGAATACTGCGCCCCCTGAGCATCATAAAAGCCCGTACGTCCGCCAGGAACAAAAGCATTATCCAGGTCAACCGCCCAA
>DFWB01000006.1 GCA_002380675.1 Akkermansiaceae bacterium UBA4145 | reverse complement strand
GCTTCGATAACGGCGGCCCGCGCATTTGCTTCCGGGTTGGCCTTGAGTTCCAGCACCTCAGCCTGCAAAGCCATAAGCTCAGCCAACTCATCCATTCCCTGTCCCGTGATCGCAGAAACTTCGACAACCTCGGTCTTGCCCCCAAGATCTGCAGACATGAGGTCATGCTCCATGAGCTGAGTTTTAACCCTCATTGGGTCGGCCCCGGTAACATCACACTTGTTGATGGCGACAATGATGGTCTTTCCTGCAGCCTTCGCATGACTAATTGCCTCTTTTGTCTGAGGCATGATCCCATCATCCGCTGCCACGACGAGAACAACGATGTCGGTGACATCTGCCCCCCGGGCCCTCATCTCCGTAAAGATCGCATGCCCGGGCGTATCAATAAACGTAATGGGATGCCCTCCATGCTCGACCCGGTAGGCCCCGATGTGCTGCGTGATTCCGCCGGCCTCTCCATCTACGACTTTTGACTTACGCAGGTAGTCGAGGAGGGACGTCTTCCCGTGATCAACGTGTCCCATGAACGTGATGATCGGCGCCCGTAATTCAAGCTTCTCCGCTGGCTCATCCTCCTCAGGCTCAGGCTCCTCAATAACCTCCTCCACCTTGTGGACACCGCCCCCCTTCTCCCGCTTCTCTCTTTCAAAGACGAATCCGTGCTGCTCACAGACTTTTTCTGCAATCTCGGGCTCAATTGCCTGATTGGGGGCGACGAAAACCTCCAAGGCAATGAGATCCTTCATGATCTCAAAAGGCTTCAGCCCCATCATCTCCGCCAGCACACTGACAATGATGGGCGGCTTGATGCTGATGGTATTTCCTTCAATAACTCCAGCATCGTCCGCGACTTCCACCTCTTCCCCAACACCATTCGGATCGATCGGGGCCGCAAAATCGCCCTCCTCTTCTTCCACGAGCTTCGAAATGCTAGGGAGTTGCTTCTTCCCCGATTTCTCTGTTTTCCTTACCGCTGTCTTTTTCTGCTCATCCTCGTCAAGGATGTCCAACGCTTCATCCTTCCTGTCCTGAACGGTCTTCTGCTCAGATGCCTGAGCCCGCTGCCTCTCACGGCGCGACGGTTTCTTGGGTCCATCGACCAAGTCGAGCACCTCCTTCTTTTTGTCGCTATCGCCGTTGTCTGGCATGATGGTCCTGTGGATCTTACGGGTCGCCTGCTCTATTCGTCTTCTTCGGATGGAGCGAGAGGCTTATCCGCATCAACCGGGGGGTCCGGATCCGCGGCCGGCGCACTTTCTGACGGCTCGGCAGCCTTCTGATCTGCAGATTCAGCAGCCGCCTCTCCAGCCGGAGCGCCACTCGCAGCTCGAGCTTTGGCGAGAATTTCCTGAGCCGCATCCTCGGTAGACTCTATGGACTGGGCGATGTAATCCGCTGGCATCTGCATGACCATGTCAGCTGAGACACCTCCTGCACGATACAGTTTGTCTGCAATCTGAGGATCGACCCCAAGCTCATCAGCAAGTCCCGTAGCGGCATCGGTGACACGCGCCTCGAACTGCTCGTGCTGGCTTTCATCCTTCCGAACCTGCACATCCCAATTCACCAACTTGGAGGTCAACCGTGCATTCTGACCTCGACGGCCAATCGCCTTACTCAAATCCTCTTCGTCCACCGTGACGTTAATCACCTTGTTTTCCTCATCGAGAGCAATAGAGCGAATCAAGGCAGGCTTGAGAGCGTCGGTAACAAACGCCTCCGGCTCGTCACTCCAGCGGATGATATCCACTTTTTCATTATTGAGCTCCCTGACGATATTCTTCACCCGGGCTCCTCGTAATCCGACACAGGCACCCACCGGATCAACCTTTTCGTCATGGCTGAACACCGCAACCTTGGTTCGATATCCTGCCTCCCTGGCAATACCGCGAATCTCAACAGTGTGGTCTGATATTTCGCTCACCTCGGCCTCAAAAAGGCGCCGCACAAAATTAGGATGACTCCGGGAGAGGATAATTTCCGGGCCTCTAAATTCGTTATCCACAGAAACGACGTAAGCCCTGATCCGGTCACCAACGTTATAGTCCTCAGTAGTCACTCTCTCCCGCGAAGGCATTCTAGCCTCGAACTTTCCGAGATCGATCATGACATCGTTCTTTTCAAAACGTCGCACCGATCCTCCGACAATGTCCCCAGCACGATCCTTGAACTCGTCATAAATCATTTCCTTCTCCGCCTGACGCAGCTGCTGCATCATCGTCTGCTTCGCTCTCTGGACCGCAATCCTTCCGAAGTTTGGCGGTGTTACGTTAAACTCCAGCGGATCGTCCAATCCTGCCTCTGGATGTTTTTTACGCGCAAGCCCAACAGGGACCTCATTGAACTTATCCTGATGGTCGTCATCTGCCACCACCCGAAGGGTAGCAAAGATCCGGGTTTCTCCGTTTTTGGTGTCAACCTCCGCACGGAGCTCCTCGATATCCTCGGCTCCGGGCACCATACCTCGGTAGGCGGACAAGAAGGCGTTCTCAAGAGCTTCGACCACCTTCTCGCGTTCGATGCTCTTCTCCTTTTCGTAAAATTCTATGAGGGCAACGAGATCGTTTGTCATGATCCTCTAATCGTTGTGGTCTGGAGACGCAAAAGAGCGGGTCTGTGGAACCCACTCCTCGAAAGCGTCAAGAGTTGTTCTGTTGGCGTGGCTATAGAGGCGCTCCCCCCACGAATCAAGAGAAAACCGGCAGCCAGAGCACCGGTGAACTAACCCCTCCGCGGCTTAAAATCGGTGTTTCGACACTCAGGCAGGCTTTCCGCCCCAAATTACTCGAGCAGCTTTCGCCATCGTAGTCCTCTGAGTTCCGCAGTGGTCTGCCAAGTGGACAGCCCCAAAGGGGCGCACTTTTCAATATCTCCAAACCTCAGGCCCAGCTTCCTGCCCTTGGTAACAACATCGACAAGCTCCTTTTTGCCCACCCACGCTTTCAGGCTGTCCTTGCGAATTTCGAGGCGAATCTTATACCACTCCTGATCCTTGAACGCTTGGTAACTCCCAGTTTCATTTTCGGATGCGTCCATCCCATCCAGACTTGAAAAGCCTACCACCCCTCCCCCCCATCCACCACAGATGAAGGTCACGCAGGTTTTTGGGTCACGGACCGGCAAGGTAAGCCCGCAGAAAAAATCGACTCCCGAGGTCCGCCGGGCTTCCAACTCAAGCTCATAGGGAGCTTCCGGCAGATTCTTCCCCGTAAAGACCACTCCCGAAAGCTCTGCTCCCTCCTCGATTGTGAGAGTCCCCTCATTCCACGTCGTGTCGCCTTCTCCTCCAAAATTCAACGCTTTCCAGGGCCCCATACCCTCCTTCGAGGGAGCTAGGGACACCCATTTTCTGTCGACCTCGGCATCCTTCTTCTCCACTTCCACTGTCTTTTGGTCTGCCCCCGACACCATGATTGATAAGAGAAACACCCCGGCCCCGTTTCTGATAGACTGTGTCATAAAACGACTATTTACCTTTCACTTGATGACGACAAGCAAAGACACAGGTGAATCCATGGCAGGCGTGACCACGACCGCCTCTGAAGATAAAAGGCAGCAGCCGGAGCGTTAATCCCAATTTCAGTAATGCTGATTCTCCTCGATTCCTCTTTCACCCTGATCAAGCCCTCTCAACCTGTTGGTCTCGTGTATGCACAATACCTCGAGGCAAACACGAACCTTAGTCTTGACCCGGCCACGATTCAGGAAGCCTTCCGAAGCTCCTTTGCACGAGCGCCATCCCCCACCTACGCTTACGGAAATTCTGGACATGACACCGAGGTAAGCTGGT
>DFWB01000261.1 GCA_002380675.1 Akkermansiaceae bacterium UBA4145 | reverse complement strand
TTACTGAAGAGAATTTCCTTTTTAGTCAAGGCGCCGCGAGGTCCGGCCGGCAGATAGGTTGGAACTGCAATCGCCAAAGGCTCAGTTGCGCGCGGATATTCCGGGCTTTGCTCCTCGGAAAGAAAGAGCTATTCCTCGAGAAGCAGGTCAAAATTACTGGCTTTAAGGTGCTCTGCGCCGGAAGTTTTTCGTGGTAGTTACTCCGCCACTGGTGAGAGGCCGGTAAAACGACTTTCTAGGTTTCCTCTTCGCGTCGTATGCCCTGTGCGAGGCGGCGATTGGATAAAACGCTGTAGATGGGCGTGGCCGTGTAGAATTTATGCTCAAAAGGAGGCAGAACGTCACTGTTTCCGATTTCTTCGATGGGTCTCAATTGCTGATAGTGAGCCGGTTGCTCCGCGGAGTGAAAAAGTAGCGTCCCCGCCTTTGTAGCTCACCGTCAGCCATCGCCCGGCCTTAATACGGCGCAAAAAGTCTCTTGATAAGACAGGGTCGGTGATGGTGATGTTTTCGGCGTGGTTTTTATAGGCGGCGCTTCCACTGCGCCATTGGGTCGGTTTCAATTCGATCCTCGTTCGATCGAAGGTGAAGACGATCGGTCCGATCTCCCGTGAGGGCATTCCCTCGTCGTAGACGTCGATTGTGTAATCTCCGTTGGAGAGTCTTCCGAGAGCCAAACGGCTCTGGCCGAAGAACGTTTTAGTCGTTCCGGGTCTAAGGACGATTTGAACCGTGCGATACTTTCCACGTCCACTATCCTCGCAAACCGCAAGCCAGTCTCCATGGTAGGCACGTAATTCGCCAAAGTGATGCAGAAACCAGGGTTCGGCTTGTGACTCCGAAGAGCACAAAAAGGAGAGAATGAAGGCAAGAATCGCTGGGTGTGTGAAGCGGATGCAAGAGAGGGAGAGAGGATTTGGCATCTTAGTTCATTCTTACCACTGGACGGTGGTCCCTACAAGCCGCTCGCCCCTCTTGTTACTTATTTGATATTCAGCTGGAGGGAGGTCCTTCAGGTGGACAGCTTCAATTGTGGATGGCAGTTATTCAAAATCCACGGATCCTGCGGCCGGACCTCAGGGTAGGACGAGGCGGAGATAAAGCTGCTCAGCGGTATCGAATGGAGGAACCACTTCGCTGCGGATAAGCTGGAATGGGTCGTCTGGAAGCCCCGGCGCATGGAAGTTCATGCTGACAATGCCCTCCCCATCATCGTTATGTCGCCACGTCTTAAGATCCATAGACAATTCGACGCGGAGGTTGTCGAGATCGTTGACATTTCTACGCAGGCTGTAGTGAAGAGCGGGGGGGGAGAGGGAGAGGACCGGTAATCTTTCGCCAAGTGCGTAGGCGATGCCGTTCTGGATGCCGTCGCCGTTGATATCGTCGCCCGGCCCATCGAGCTCTGAATTAGCAGGCAGGTAGCGCTGACGCCAATCGGTGTAACTGGTGATGGTAGAATCAAGAGTGACATCCCAAGGCTGTGATAGCGTAATGAGAATCTCAAGGGGGCCGCTCCCGTCCATATCCCCGCGACAGAGGGAGCGGGCTCCAATGCTGCCTGGGCGGTTGTTGGTGCCGGTATCGGCCCAGTAAATCTTTCCGGCTGGAATATCGAGACTCATCCCGTGCGGGGTATCGAGTCCGAGATAAAGGGTTTCAACCTGATCACCCTCGATGGGACGCCTCTGAATCCGGGATGGAGTGGCATTGCGATCGCACCAGTAAATATAGCCCTCGCTAAGGTCGAGCTCGACCTGACGGACAGTAGTGAGATCGCTGACAATCGTTTCAACATTAGTTCCATCGGTCAGGTTGGCCCTGAAGATGCTGCCAATAGAAAAGTGCCCCCAGTAGATCTTGCCTCCCGCTGGGTCAAGATCCAGGAAGTAGGGTTGGTCAGTCTCAATGATGGTCTCACGCTCGCTACCATCGGGATTTGCGCGCTCGATACGGTCGTTGTCGCGGTCGCACCAGTAGAGTTTCTGAGAGATGGAGTCGAATGTGATGTCAGCTGGGAATCCGAGATCAGTGGATATGATAGGAGAGCGGTTAGAGCCGTCGAGATCGGCGCAGTAGATGGTGTTCCCTCCATTATCGCAAAAATACATTTTCCCTTCCTCCGTGTTAAGGGTGATTCCACGGAGGTTCGATCCTGTCAGGGTGGAGAGAGTCTCGAGATCCGACCCATCTAAATTTGCTCTATGAACCCGTCCCGAGCCGCGGTCTGTGAAATATATTTTTCCGGCCCACGTGAGGGAGGACGCTGCGTGGAGAGAGAAGAGCAAGAGAAAGAGCGTTTTCATTGAGAGTATCGCAGGCAGGGTGGTTCAAAGGAAACCTGCGCGTCTGTGCCTCGCTGTCCCACAACCTGACAGACTTCTCGGCTGGGAACGTCTCAGGCGTAATGCAATTACTTACCCTGAGAGAGGATTATATCTCGCTGCCCGGATTGCTTCCCGTATTCCTTTGTGTCATTCGGCTCGCCTAGAGAGCAGGGCCCTGTATCGAAATGTCATCAATGTAGAGGCCTGCTTGATTGCCGATGTCGTCACTCTGGAGAACAAATTCGAGGATCACGGTCATGCCTTCGGCTTCTGCAGGAATGGGGTGAGAGACCTCTTCCCAGCTTGTCGAAAGGCCGTCCAAGGAGCCTGCGAGGATTGCGATTTCCGAGCTGTTGCTTGCATCCAGGAGTCTCACGGTGGCGCTATCGAAAGTTTCCTCGATGTCTCTCCACTGGAAATAGCTGATGTTTCCTCCGACGATTCCGCTCAGGTCGATCGGTGGCGATTGCAGCCGAATCAGAGTGTCCTCAACATAGTAGGCGTCCAGATCCGTTCCATAGCATTGGCTCCCGCTTCTTGCTGCAGGAGGGCCACCAAAGAGGTCGGGGTCTGGTGTGCCAAGCTCCCACTCAGTTGTGGTGCCGGCTCCCTCGGAGGTCGCGATCCATCCTGCGCCTCCAGTTTCGAAGTTTTCGGTGAACACGGTGATCGGTGGGGTATTGAACTCCTCGACGACGAAATAGCGCTCGCCGTCAGCGGGACGCGATATGACAAGGGTGTTCAGGGGGGGAGTTGCGGCGATGTCCTCGTGTGGTTCGAGGAGTTCCCAGTCTTCGGGTTTTGCGGAAGAGGGGTCAAGAGTGCTGCGGAGGTTGTAGAGTTTGCCGGGCTTGCTCTCCCAGCTAACACTGAGTTCGTCGGTATTGGGATCGCGGGAAAAGTCAGTGATTCTCAGGCGGTTTCCTCCTGTGCGCCGTAGTATGAAGCCGTTAACGGCAAAGAGTTGCCGGTGCACTGCAATATTACTTAGAGGGGCGAAACGTAAAACGACATCATCACCGCCGGCGGTAAACTCGAGGTTTGTTGTTGAGGTAAGTGTTCCTGCGCCAGTTGCGCCGTCCTCAATTCCAGTGAAGCCATTGA
>DFWB01000182.1 GCA_002380675.1 Akkermansiaceae bacterium UBA4145 | reverse complement strand
AGAGCTTTTTTCATGTCTTTTAGCCTTTGCAAGTCGGTATGGATTCTCCTGGCGCTGGGATTAGTCACAACAAGTGGCCTAGTTCAGGCGGATCAAGGGGCGTTACAGGCGATTCGGGAAGCGGGGGGTATTGTGCGCTCCATGGGAGGAGGGTGGGAAATTGAGTTTCAGAGAAAAGGGAAGGCAATGAAGTCTGGTTCCCTCGTTGACGTTGCGCTTCTCGGGGAATCGGTTCTTGCGCTGAATCTGAGAGGTACTCTGACGACAAATGTGGACCTCAAACAGGTGGGAAAGTTGCCTAAGCTCGGCCGCCTCCATCTGGAAAGAACAGAGGTGGGTGATGACGGAATGGCTCATCTCGCAGGATTGAAGGATTTGAGATACTTGAATCTCTACGGAACGAAGGTTTCAGATTCAGGGCTGGTCCATCTTGCGGCCCTTGAGAATCTGGAGCGATTGTATGTCTGGGAAACTGCCGTCACCACAGAGGGTTGTGCGGCTCTCTCCCGTTCGTTGCCTGAACTGAAAATTGTGAGGGGAGTAAATCTCGATGAGGTTGCTGCGGAGGCCGAGGAGCGTGAGAAAAAGAAAGAGGAGGAAAAAGAGGAAGTGGTGCGAGTGGATCTGAAGTGGACGCCGGCAGGGACAGAGACGCCACCGAGATCGAAAGGTGGTGGAACGCTCAGTAGTATCAGCATTATCAACTCAAGAGAGGAGTCGGTGAAGCTCTACTGGGTGGAATACGGGGGCGGACTGAAATATTATGCGGAGATCGCCGCGGGAGACACCCTCACGCGGGGGAGTTTCTCGAAGGCAACGTGGCTCATTACCGATTTGAATGAAGAGCCATTGGGGTATTTTACTGCTACCGTGGAGCCTTCACAGGTCAAGGTGCCTCAATAGCGTTTGTAGAGGAAGGGGGGATGACAGGTGCTTGATTGCGCCACAAAGGGGCCATTTATCCTGAATCCGCAGGCTTTTTAATTTTCAGGGAATCTGGATGCTGTTGACGGAGTCGTTCTCGTGATACCTGTCGGACCGTGCTCAAATTCCTTCTCTCAGATATCGCGATGAAGAATTTCCCTTTCCTTCTCCTCGCCGTGGTATTGGGTATGCCGGCTGCAGGGGAGCCTCGTCTCAGCTCGTGGTTCACCGAATTGTCTGGGCGTTATGCGAGGATCTATCCCGATAACCGGGCGATGGTTGCGGGAGCTTCAATCACGACATGGTCAAGAGGACAGGGGAACCAGTTACAACCGGTCTATGCGGGGGTGACGGAAATCTCATCGACTGCGACAGATGTTTATATTCGCACGTCGAATCTTGGATTTCACGTGATGGGTCCGTGGTATGCGGAGAATGGGAACCTGTTCCCCAATTACCCGGCCAATCGGGCTGAAATTTACCGGTTTCCAAAGGCTCCCCTCATTCCGGCATCGAAAACGCCGACAGGGCTCGGAGTGATTGGTTACATGGTCGATGGGATTGCCCTTTTTGACTCCCGAGACGCATTCTCCTACGATACCTCGCAAGAGGTGGATGACGGCCCTCGTGCTCCAGCCCAGGTGCAGGGAGATGGGGTGTGGAACCGGGATGCTTACGTGAACGAGGGGGTGACCTTTGACAGCGCCCTTGCTCATCAAGCTGGTTCGAATCATCACTATCATGCCAATGCCCCGGCGATCCGTCATTTCCTTGACGACTCGGTTGATTACGACCCCGCGACCAATTCCTATGCTGAGCATCCAACGGGAAGACATTCGCCGATCATTGGGTGGTTTCGAGATGGCCTGCCCCTCTACGGGCCCTACGGCTATTCTTCACCGATGAGGCCGGATTCTGGTATCCGCAGGATGGTTTCTGGCTACCAGCGAAGGAATGGGAGTAATGGTTCTGTGGATCTCGCAAATATCACTGGAAATCTGCCTTCCGGGATTCCTACAGGGCGAACATCTTTACCTCGATGGGTCTCTCGAAATTCTGGCCAAAATGTGACACTTAGCGCAGCTGCTTATGGGCCTCCAGCTTCCGCCGAATTTCCCATCGGACACTATCTGGAGGATTATGCCTACAAAGGCGACCTGGGTTTCAGCTTGTATAATGGCGTGGAGGATTTTGATCCTGATCGGCACCATGACCTCAACGAATACAACGTTCGTTATTGTGTAACCCCGGACTTCCCCGATGGAACCTGGGCTTATTTCACTAATATCAACCCGGATGGTTCTCCCCTTTTTCCTTACAATATAGGGCGGTATTACTTTGGTTCCCCTACGGGAAGTTCTCCCACCGCAGTTCCTGCCGATGCGGTCATCTATTTTCGGGGAGGGCCAAGGGTGGGTCCGGTTATTGACAGGGTCGAGAACGGGAGGCCTGGTACGGTCACTCTGGAATGGTCAGTTGCAGAGGGCGGTCGCTATGTCATCGAGTCAACACCCTCGCTCGCGGTGGGTTCATGGGTCCCGGAGGTCTTCAATGTGAGGCCAGAGGGCGAAAGGCTTTCCTATTTGTCTGATTCCGCTGACAAGGACCCGGCCCCCGACACAAAGTTTTTCCGTAGCAGGCTCACGGATCTGGAGTCTTTTGATACGAATGGTCTCGAGGAATTTGATTTTACTCCGGCAGTTACCTATGTGTTCCAGTTTCCGATTTCGCCACCTCTCCCGGAAAATGTCGGGGTCCTGACTGTGGGAGGACAACAGGCAGAGGTTATTGCCTATGACTCATCCACGGGATTAATGGAAGTGAGTTTTGATGATTCAGACCTTCCAGGTGGAGACTACACGGCCCGACTCAATCGCTCTGTTACTTCCCTCAATGCCTACTCGGTACTGGGCGCGAATAATGTTCTTCTTCTCATTCTTGACGACTGGGGAATTGATGCTTCGGAGCTCTACAATGCGAGAGGCCCCGGAATTCAGTTGGCGAACATGCCCAACCTCCGGGGGTTGCTGTATTCTTCAGGGCAGATCACGGGGACGCCTGACGAAGGGCTTCTCTTCACTCGAGGCTACGCACAGCCAATCTGTTCTCCTACCCGCGCTACGATTCTGACCGGTCGGCAAACTTATCAGCATGGAGTGGGAAACCCAAACCCTGACAATATTCTGCCAGCGAGTGAGGTAACCTTTCCTGAGATTATTTCCCGGGCAGCTCCGCTTTACGAACTAGCTTCATTTGGAAAGTGGCATCTTGGATCGGGAAACACCGGGCCCCGGGACAGGGGCGGGTGGCCTAACTTTTCGGGGACCCTGCAGGGTGGTGTGCAGGACTATAATTCCTGGAACAGGGTCAAGGTAGAGGACGGAGTGGTTGTGGATTCAGGCACCTCAATTGCAAGTCTTGTAGCTGATGGGGTCTATACTTCTCCCTACGCGACATCGGTCCAGATAGATGAAGCGGTCTCCTTTATCGAGACTCGAGGGGCCTCTCCATGGGTTGTCTGGATGGGATTTAACGCGCCGCACGATCCTTTCCATGACCCGCCTGCTGAGCTCGCACCAGAGGGAGGGTTTTCCACCACTGGGGTCAGCAACCGGGATTTGTACGTTCGAATGCTGGAGGCGCTTGATAGCGAAATTGGCCGTCTCCTTGCTGCAGTTGACCTTGAACGGACTAATGTCCTCGTCGTGGGAGACAACGGAACGCCAAATCAGGTAGATCAGGCCCCCGTGGGAGGGCTGGCTGGTGCAAAGGGCTCCCTCAACGAAGGAGGGATCCATGTTCCTTTCTTTGCTGCGGGCCCGGATATTCGGCAGACTGGAATTTCTGATACGCTCGTTCAGGTTGCAGATCTTTTTACAACCATCCTTGATCTCACTGGTGTCGATACTGCCGGTGAGACCGGGAGCCTTGAACTGCACTCAAACTCTCTGGTCCCCGTCTTCAACGGCACCGATATGGCTGAGCGCCTGATTATCGCAGAGAAATGGGGGCTGAATGCCAGAGATGGGCGAGCTTTGATCTCGGATGACTGGCCCCAATACAAACTGGTTTCCCTGCAGGACGTGACCGATCCGGCAGACGTGGCGACATACCAGATGTATTTGATTGGAGAGGCCGGGGTTGAGATCGCGGCGCTGACAACTCCCCCAGACGAGGAGGAGTTGCATGCGGCGGCCTACCAGGCTCTGGTCGCTATCGACTTGGCGCTGGCACCCGCAGAAGCTTCGACCGTCACTCTCCAGATTGACCTGCCTCCGACCGGGATAAGCACGAACGGGCAGGCCGCCAATTTGCCAGCTCTGGTTAATGCCACGAATGGAAATGTTGTGCGCCCGATTGCCATTACGGTTGGAGGTGAGTCGGCAAGCTGGGACAACGGAAATATTACTCGTAATGGAGCAACAACATCGGCAGCTCGAGTCGATGAGGAAGGAAATCCTGATCCGACTTCGGTTGTCGCAGAGTTCGATGTTGCAAACTCAGGACTGATCTCGGGTCAAAGTTATTCGGTCGAGGTTTCCTTCCGCGGAGGCGGTGGAGCAAGCCGCATTTTCACAGCGACTAGCCAATTCGTGATGCCCTGAGGTCTGCTATTGCGGCTCGCCCCGGGTCAGTTGGCCTACTCCTTCTGTGCGGAAAATTTCCACAGTGTCTGATCGCTCCGGATGTAGAGGGAGTTCTGGGATATACTCGGTGTGGCGAGAATGGTTTCGCCCAGATCAAACTCGCTTACGACCTTGCCGATGTCTCCCGTAATGTCCACAACCTGGCCGAGGCCCTCTTCGTTGAAAAAGTAGAGGTGGCCGTTCTGGCATGCCACTGGAGAACCGGAAAAGGGACCTTTCATCCTGATGCGCCACAGGCGTTTCCCCGTCTTTCGATCTGCCGCAGTGAGGACTCCGGCGCTATTCGTGAAATAGATCACATCCTCCATGATCAGCGGACTGGCTGTTGCAGGTTTCTGGGTTTTCTGGTTCCAGAGAGAGACTGGTTCGCCGCCGAGGGGGTTGGGTTTGACGGCCGTCATTCCCCTTGAGGGGATGATCAGGGTGTCTCCCGCAGCTGCTCCAGAGGGGATAGTCGAGGCTCCATTCGAAAAATTCCAGAGCTTGGATCCGGTGGAGGGGGAGATGCCCATGACGCCTTTCCCCGACTGCAGGGCGACAATCACCTTCCCATCCATCTGCATTGTGACTGGAGAAGTCCAGTTCGCCATTTTTGGTCGATCAATTTTCCATCTGTTCACTCCCGTGTGAAGGTCAAACCCTGCGGCAAATGACTCAGAGTCATTCTCGACCTGAGCGACGAGGGTGTTGTCTGCAATAATGGGAGAAGAGGACATCCCGAGGCTGTTGGACGCATTCGGGTAGTCGAGAGTCAGGCCCCGCATCCACTTCAGGTTTCCTTCGAGGTCAACAGCCACAAGGTCGTTAGAGGACCAGAGAACGTAGAGATACTTTCCATCTGTGGTCGGAGTGGGAGCTGCGACGCAGGTTTTCTTGTGGCACATTGTGCGCCCTGTCGCCCAGAAGCTCCGGCGCCAGAGCTCAGATCCATCCCGATCGGAAAAGCAGAGAATGAGAAGCTTGTTCTGCTCAGGGCCACTTGCAGCGGAGACGAATACCTTGTCTCCTATGACGATTGCGCTGCCCAATCCGCGCCCGGGCAGGGGGGCCGTCCAGGCCGTAGTCGTTTTCCCCAATTCGGTCACGAGCTCGCTGTTCCCCGGGACGTAGCCGTTTCCCTCTGGCCCGCGGAAGCGATGCCATTCAGCTGAGGCGCCCGCATTCGCGAGGAGCCATAGAATTACGATCGTGGTGGAGGTGATGAGAATGTTCATGTTCTATTCCTGATTTCCAGTCGCAGGCTGCGAGGTCTTATTTGGAAGAATTAGGGGCAGGGCGATTGGTTGCGAGGACTGCAGTTCCCGTCGAGTCGCAGACCCGTAACTGGAACTCCCACTGCACGGTCCAGTCCTGCTTCTGCTCGTTCTGGCAAAGTTTCAGGAGGATGCTATTCGGCCCTTTCTGTAGCGTGACGGGCATTTTGTACTGATCGATCCGCTGCCCCCTGTGATATTCATCACGTCCAAAAACCAGCTCTCCATTGAGCCAGAGTTTCCAAGCGTTCTTGCATCCGAGGCGAAGCTCGACTTCCTGAGTCTTTCCAGAGTCAAATTCATGATAGGCGTATGCGGTCACTTCTTTGAGTTTCCCATAAGGATTGTTCAGATCTACCTTGCCGTATGGATCCGAGGTAGAGAGTGGTTGCCAGGTAACCTCGGATTCCTTGCCTGTGTAGGTAGCGTCGAGTTTGAGATTTACCTCAGGCGCAAATTTTTCAGCGAATCCTGCTCGTTCGAGGTTGTGGAATGGGCCCACGACCTTCCAGTTGGTGAGAAAGCCAAAGTGCTTTTGGAGATCGATCTCCAAGCCCATCTCTGTAAATGCTTTTGCGATTTCCTGGATCTGATCAACGTCTCTGGCGGCATCAAGAGCCTGTCGGTATGTCTGGGTGGCAGCTTCATCGCTACCCGCTAGTTGCTTTTTGGCCCGGACGAGAATCTGGCTGACCGCATCTCGCCGTAGTTCGTTGCTGGGATCATCGATGAAGGATGGGATCATCCCTTCGGTGGTGTCGCGATCAATGGTGAGCATGAGTTCAAAGGCGAGCCGTCGAGCCTCCGGTGATTGCTCCCGGTCATTGAGAAAATCACGCAAGGCGTTAAGTGGCAGGGGTCGCCCCTCGGTTGTTGCTCGTTCCGCAATGACCTCAATGGCAGACCGGAGCCAGTTCCGGGCAATGGCATTGCTGGGCTCCACCGCTTTCAACAGTGGGAGAAGCGATGAGGGTTCCGCATGAGAGAGTTTTTGGAACGCCGCGGCAGCCTCTCTGTTGCCCATGCCCTCCGTTCCGACTGCTTGGATAATGGCAATCTGTCTTGGAAGGTCAGGAGTGGTTTCGGCTTGGCCGCTGGATGTCAGGGCGAAGGCGCAAAAGGTAGTGAGAAAATAGAA
>DFWB01000068.1 GCA_002380675.1 Akkermansiaceae bacterium UBA4145 | reverse complement strand
ACAACTCCTTTTCCAACAGCTCGAGGATCAGCGCCGCACGCTGTTCATCGCGAAATTCAGGACCCCCGTGACCTGCTCCCGGGATGATTTGCAGCACGGCCTGCAGCCCTGCCTTATCGTAGGCGACCTTGAGCCTTTTACCGTGCTCTATGCGCTCCGGTTGATCAGCCCCACCTACAAGAAAAAGAACCGGCGGGTCATCCGATGTGATGTGGCTCGTTACACTGGCCTTACGCACAAGAGCAACCTTCTCCGAGGGCTTACCCCCGAGAAGCTGAAAGAGGGAACTCGCGGGCTTATCCCAACGATCTGGGGCTGTAATGGCATCATGATGAAGATCCGTAGGACTATACATTCCGAGGCCAAGCTGAACCCTGCTCGAATACTCGAGATGACCTCCAACGGATCCTTCTAACTCTTCAACACCCCCGGTAGTGGCCAGAAGCAAGGCAAGATGCCCGCCTGCAGATGCTCCCGCCACCGCGACCCGCTCTGCCTGAAACCCCAGCGCATCCGCATGGGCCCGTAGAAAACGGATAGCCCCTTTGCAGTCATGCAGAATAACAGGGAATTTGGCAGCATGACTCTTGCGGTACCCGACACTGGCCACGGCATACCCATGACGGACAAGCCACCGCACCTGACAACTCTCCTTGGACCCAGACCGCCATGACCCTCCATGAAAAAAGACAACTAGATGAGGCCTCTTCCCTTTTTCCTTCGGAAGGTACAAATCCAGACTCAACCGGACATCGTCCACCTCCGCAAAGACGACTCCCCGGTAAATCCTCTCAACCGTAGTCTGCTCCACGATGGACCCTTCAGGACCCCGCTCCTGCGCCTCCACCACAGGTGCCTGCACCAGCGAGCATAGGAGAACTAGTCGAACTAGAATCATTAGATCAGGCCCTTAGAGAGCTAAGTAGAAAAGTAAATGAAAGCCCAGGAACCTACCAACCAAAAGAGAATTAGCGCGACTTCATGAATACGATTAATTCTTCAGAAAGATTTGGCTCCTCACAACCAGTCGGACGAGCTCACGGAGGCGATTGTCCCTCTTCTCCAATTCCGCAGTGATCCGGTCGAGTTCACCGCGGTCTACAGCTTCAAGCTTCCTACCCGTAGCGTAGGTAAGCATCTTCTTCGCGAGGTTTCTCGAAATCAATTCCTTCCTTTCCATCAACATGCTCTTGAACTCTACAATATCCTTGATCTCTCTCCCACTTGAGAGAGTCGTCACCGTGTCGATCGGACCGTTTGACCCTCTGTAACGGTCCCGCCAACGCCCCACCACATCGAAGTTTTCAAAGGCGAACCCCATCGGATCGATTTTGCGGTGACAGCTATCGCACGCTTCATTCGACCGGTGCAAGTCCAGCAACTCGCGAATCGTGGTGGCCTCGCGAGTGTCGGTGGGAAGCGGCTCGACATCCGGCGGGGGCGGAGAGGGAGGGGTCCCAAGCACGTTGTCAAGAATCCAGACTCCGCGGATAACCGGTGAGGTGTCCACCCCATTGGCGGTTGCGGTCATGACACCCGGCTGAGTGAAGATTCCACCACGCCGGGGGTCCTCCAGCTTCACCTTGCGGAGGCGCTCCCCCCGAATCCCCTCCCGGCGGTAGATCCATTTCGCCAGCGTCTGATTCATAAAGGTATAGTCCCCGTCGATGAACTCCTCAATACGTCCATTTCGCTCAAGAATATCTCCAAAGTAGGCAGTCACCTGCTTCATGAGCAAAGGCTCCACCCTGAGATTCTTGTAAAACTGATAATCTCCACCTGAAGGAGGCATCTTACCAAGCTTATCCATCCGCAACCACGTTGACGGAAAATGCCTGACAAAGGCTGCCGCCCTCGGGTCCCGAAGCATTCGCTCCACCTGACGATCAAGCTCCATAGGATTCCGGAGCTTCCTCTTCTCCGCTAAGTCCATGAGAATCTGATCCGGCATTGAGGACCAGAGAAAATAGCTTAGACGTGAAGCAAGGGCGTAATCATCAAGCGTCCCAGAATCTTCCTTGAGGTAGAGAAACTGAGGAGAGCACATGAGCGCGGCGTAACCATCCTGCATGGCCCTGATATAGGGTGGCACCGCCTCCTTTGACTTTTTGGGCTGGGCCACATTGTGCAAGGAATCTTTCGAGAGTTTGACGTGAGTTGAATTCGCTCCACTCCATCCAGCCCGGAAACTGTTGTTTCCCCCATAAGCGAAATATTCGACCCGGATCACATGCTCCCCCTCGCCGAGTTCTACCTTACCCTTCTTCAGTTCAGGGCCGTGCAAGCCGTCATGCAAGATGACCTCTTGCCCATCAATGAGCAGTCTGGCCCCATCATCCGACGCCATTTCGAAGAGATACTCACCTGCCCTGGGGGCCTCAATCAGCCCCTCGAATATCATACCAAAATACTCCTTTCTTCCCGAGGCCCCTATGTCGATGAATCCCTTTGGTAGCGCCCCATCAGAAACCGGCTTGAGGGTATCAAAATCCGGAAGCTTGTCCCATTTCCCCTCATAGACCCGGTAACGAAGATTCTTGATGCCACCCGCAACCTTCACCACCGGACCAGCCTGTTGCTTAAGCACCAGCTGCACGTAAGGCTCTATCTCATCAGGCTGCACTGGGCGTCGGAAACACCTCTCTGCGAAGGACAGCAGAAGATTTCTGATTTCCTCTTCTTCTCCTGAGGACGAACCATAGAGAGCCGTATGGCTCCGGGGAGGCCACGCTCCCACAACAGGCTCCACCTTAAGGCTATGAATTCTGAGATGAGGCCCACGATACCCTCCCTCGAAAAGGAGGCGCGCCATGTTCATCCCCCAATTGTCATGCCCCTCTTTGTCGGCTTTTTTGTCCGGTCGTTTAAAGAACTTCGCCGGAAGATAATCCTCCACGATCTTTTCCGGTCGGACAACTTTTTCGGTGGGGCCGTTCTCCCACCCCAGCCAGGGCGTCCAAGTCTTATCCATCCAGACCTCATGGCTGAACACCTTTTTACTACCATCGGAAGGAACCGACCACAGGGCCTCCGGTGTGGAGGTTGGTCCCGCAATCCCTCCATTTTTTGTATCCGCAATGTTCAAGCACAGTTGAAATGGATCTTTCGCATCAACCTTCACGGTCTCTTCCCATGGGTGCCGGGGATTATGTCCCGATACTTCCAGTGTGATCCGGTATCTCCCCGAGAGACCCACGCCGCCGCGCAGATCAGTGGGCGCTACTCTACCGTAACGCTCATATCCCACCGCCATCATTTCGTAGCGCTCCTCTAATTCCCGGGAAACTGCCTCAATCAGATTGCGCCCCTTACCCTTGATCAAATGCCCTGTGAACTGATGAGCCTTCGCCTCGGGCCGGGTTCCGAGCTCAGTCGCCTGCTCCAAAGTCTCCTCCACCGCGCCCAGAGTCAGCTTCAGGAGAAAGTCCGACATCACCAGATGATCTCCGAGGTTAAAGAAGCCATCCTCCTGCTCATCCTCCGGGAAAAACCTCAGGGGATCATTGCCCGTTCGCTCTACGCTCCCATTTCCATTGTTATCAACGAGACGGGATCCCGCTGCATCCGGTCTGTATTGTGGCCCATCGAGATAGAGGAGATCTCGCAGAGTATTTCGTAGCTCATGGCGATTCAGACGCCGGATGACGGTGCGCCCGCCTGTGCTGCGCATCTTCGTATAAAACGAAGAAAGTTCTCCCGTGAGCTGATGCACGATCGGAGACCATTCCTCTTTTGATGGCTGGAGGCTCTTACGGGGCGGCATTTCCCCAAGATTGAGCTGATCGAGAATATTCTGCCAGGTCTCCAGAGTCTCAATGTCCGAAAGGTCGGTTTTCAGGGTATCGAAGCGATAATCCCCCTTCTGCTTTTCCGCCCCATGACAATCGATGCAGTATTCTTTCAAAAACGGGCGAATTGCACCGAGATTGTTCTCAGCCACCAGCCCTGGGGAAAAGCTCAGCGAGACAATTACGATGGCAAACAGCCGGACGAGCATCGGATGGGTTTGCTGGGACCGGAAGCCTCTTAACTCATCATTACGCCTTCCACTCAAGCCCACGGAGCGTCCCCGTACTAGAGCCAAACTGGTCCACTTCGAGCCCACTATTCTGCAGAATAGAGAGAAGCAGATTTGCAGCGGGAACCCGTTGAATCTCCTCTTTCGGGTAAACCTTGTGCTCTCCATGCTTGAAGCCACCCCCTGCAAGGACAAGCGGGAGATTCTTCGTCTGATGCGTGCCAGCGGCCATCCCGCATCCATAGAGAACCGCAGTGTGGTCGAAAAGAGTGCCTCCATTGATGGGGTCTTCTTGCTCCTTCAGCAAATCAATCAGATACGACATCATCGAAATCTGGTAACCCTCGATCTTTTTGAGAGCCGCAACGGGCTCAGGTCTTTCCCCATGGTGGGAAAACCCGTGGTAGCCTCCATTCAACCCAAAATCTCCGTTGGCAAACCCGCTCACCATTGTGATGGCCCTCGTAGAATCCGTCTGCAAAGCCAACGCGATCATCTCGATCATGACCTTCAATTGCTCCGCAGTTCCGTTCCCGGGATTGGGCTCCTTGACATCTGTTGTCGGTTTAGGCCGCTCGAGCCAGGGCTCCTGCTGTACGATTTTCTTTTCCATGGTCCGCACAGAGTCGAAATACTCCTCGAGCTTCCTCTGATCCTGTTTTCCCAGCTGCCTGTTCAAACTCTTGGCCTGCTCTCCAACGACATCCAGAATGCTAGAGTGCCGCTTAAAGCGCTCTCCCGAAGAGGCTTTTTTCTCTGCGCTATCTTCAAGGAACATCGCACGGTAGGCCGCCCTCATGTCAATGGAGGGCACTTGCACCCCAGTCCGTGTGAAACTCAAAAGATTACGTTCCCTCACTCCCAGAGTCATCGAAGGGAACCGAGTCGCAGCGCCATGATACTCTGCCAACTTCTGATCAAGACTAATATTGCCCTCAGCGTAGTTATGGGCAAGCACCGGACGCACTCCACTCAGAAGAACCGGCACCCCCTGATGCCCGCCGGTAAAACCATGATCGAGGTTGGAAAAAACGGTAAAGTCCTTCCGGTGCTTCTCCAAGGACTTCAAGGTCTCCGGCATCTCGTACTTGGCTCCAACCTGAGTCTCATCCGGAAAGAATCCCTTTTGGTAGACTCCATAATTATTGGAGAGGCACACGAACCGCTTCACCGGGCCGCTGGCGGCGCGCGCTGCCCGCGCTGTTGGAATCATGGCCTCAAGCATGGGTAGAGCCATCGCTACACCACTCCCGCGGAGGAATGTTCTTCGATTCAAGGGACTTCGCATAACCTTACTTAGAGTAACATCCCGATTTTAACCCGCCGTGGGCCCGAGACCAGCCCTGAATTCTCACGCGTCTGAGTGATCAAATTCCCCGTATCTGCTCCAAATACAGCCCCAATTATTGCTTACTTTTGCCCCGTGAATATTCCCTGTAATTTTCTAAGTGCGAATTATTTGGCGCTCGTGAAGCGACCGTCCCGGAACTTCTCGAATCCCCTTAGGTATTCAACAACAGGAATCCTGCATTAAGGTAAGAAGCATATCCCACCCAGAGAAGATACGGAACCAGCAGCCATCCCGCGAATCGGTGAACCTTCCCGAATTGCCTGATAGTGAAGGCCACGGCAACTATTAGCAGGCCTATGACCGCTAGGGCCACATCCATCCGATGCCATCCGAAAAATACCGGCGTCCATGCGAGATTCAAAAGAAACTGGATTACAAACCATCGTAGCGCGATTTGCCGATCCTTTCCTATTTCCGTGGAAAGCACCAAGGCGAGGGCAAAGCCCATCAAGCCAAAAAGAAGGGTCCAAACGGGACCAAAGATTCCATTCGGCGGCGTCCCAGGAGGGCGTTCGAGCATGGCATACCAGTCCTTGATTGAACCAAAGGTCACTAGCCCACTGGCATTCCCAACCACTTCGACAAGAAGGATGCAGAGAAGTGCTTTCTTCCAGAAAATCATCGCGCTCTTCGGGAATAGGAATGGCGACAGCAAGCTGAAAAGCAACTAGAACTGTTCATACTATTCCCTTCACCGCCTCTAATCGTCCTCTTGCCTCGACCTGAGTTGGAGCTTTGTCTCCCAACCAAGCCTCTTGGCCACCGAAGAGGGATACTCCCAGCCCATCTTTCCCTTCTGGTATATGACCACTTTTGATCGCTCAAGTGCGATCGCCACCGCCTGCGGAACATCCATGATTTGTAGGATGCTATAGAAAAACGGGCCATCGCTATGGGAGAGGGGTAGGTTATGAAGATCGAGACGTGTGATCTCAGGCTCAAAAAGAGACGCATAGGTGAGCACACCCGCCATCCTCCCGCTTCCCTGAAGCCAGAGCGAAACTTTGTCCATTCCTCCTGCAGATCGAAGAGTCTGAATTGCCCTTCGGGCGTCCCAGACCCTGACGCTATCAATCGTCTGCCCGGCAGCCTGCAGCCTGAGATTTCGCTTTCCCGTTTTCTCAGGACCCAGCTGGGTCGGGCCAACTCCAGTCGGCGGAGCATAAGCCATGACCCACTTGAACGAACTGAACATCCCTTGGTGCTGCTTAAACGACTTAGGATCTCCCTCGGGTAACTCCCACCTATTTAATTGCTTCTCAAAACCCGGCCTCATCGTCGCCAGAAAATCTTCCCAAGCTGCCGCATCAAGCAGATTCAGGACAACGAGATCAGGGTCCTCCAGACCCGAACGGTGAGCCACGTAAAGAGGGAGGCGTCTCCCCATACTCGAATATTCAACACACCGGAAAGCCATTCCGTCCTTCTCAACACGGAAAACCTCCTTTGAGTCATCCGCCCGGGCACGATTTGGCCAACCAGAAAAGCACTCCTCCTTAATTCGACCCATCCATTCGTTTTTCAGCACCTCCCATTCTTTTTCACTCTCCGGCACAGAGCTTTCAGCCCGCGCCCGAAGAAGAGGATCCACAAACTCCTGACCGGCCTTCCTCGGAGTTTTTGGGCCCTCATCGCCATAAGCAAAAAGCCCCAGAACCCCGGAAAACAGTATGATATATCTGATCATGACTATCGTTGGTATAGAGATGAATCTTACAATGTCCACCAAGCTTGCTTGACGACGAGAGGTCCTGCCCAAGAGGCCGCAGTTCTATTTTGACACCTCAAATCCTGAAGTAACTCTCAGGACACAGCCAATTCCTAATTCTGGTCCT
>DFWB01000159.1:2966-4202 GCA_002380675.1 Akkermansiaceae bacterium UBA4145 | reverse complement strand
TGCTTCGGCAGGATCCGCCCAAGGTAACGCGGGCGGAAGAGAAATGATTGCCACCCTGTGTCGGCCAAAGGTTCGACACGGGAGACAGAATCCGGCTTACAGGGGAGTGGACTGTCTGCGATTCTACAAGGAGCTGGCTGTGGCCTTGGTTCGGAGGCTCCACCGGTTGTATTTCAGATCCGCATTGCACCAACATGCTATCGGATTTAAGACGAGGCGTGCCTGAATTGGCTGAGAATTTGTTCAAGTCCCGGGATCTGCCGGAGCGTCTTGGGCCCATGACCGTGAAGGAGTTGCGGCAAGGGCTCCGTCGGGGTATTTTTATCTACCCTTTTATTGGAATTCACCTGCTCGCGGTCGTCGCCGTCGCGACTGAATTTCAGATGAAGGAGTTCGAAACCTTCACCGAGTATGCCGGGCTTCTTAATCTCTGGCTCTTTTTTCCCGGGGACATGTCCTCCGGAGTCTTCTGGCTGGTGGCCGGCGTGGTGTGCCTTCTATTGATGCCTCTGGGTGGCCTTGCACTGATGGGGCAGGAGCTCGATGAGGGGAACCATGAGCTTCTACTCATGACGCCGCTCTCACGTTGGAAGGTGGTGCGTGGGAAGTTTGTTGCGCTCTGGGGCCTTTGCCTTCTCACAGCCTCCACACTCTTACCCTATCTTATCGTTCGTTATCTTATCGGAGGTATTGATGTCTGGCGCAACGTGATCATGGCTCTGACCGTCGTTCTGTTTTCTGCGATGATGTCTGCTGGGGCAATCGGGGCGTCCTCCTTCAAAAAAATTTCACTGCGTATTCTCACGTTGCTCCTGTTCACGGGCTCCATGTTAATCTCCCTGTATATCGTAGAAACCGGAGCAGCACTTCGGACCAATAAAGCGGGGGTAGTGTTTAACCTCAATGGACTTTCCGTCGCTTTTTGCTACGTCATTCTGGGGCTGGCCCTGGCCCGCTCACGGATCCGGCTTGTCGTGCATCACTATGAAGTCAAACCCAGCTGGATGATTTTCGGCACTCTGCTGCTTACGCCTGTGGTCGTTTTGATGGCGACGGCGATGACATTGGGTTGGGCAGGGGGATTGGCTTTAATCGGGATGGGCCTGGTGGGATGGTTCGCTGACCGTAGTCCCAAGGCCCCCAAGTGGGTTGAAGCGCCCATGGCATCAATTCCCGTGGTCTCGCCTGGTCGAGTGAAGGGCGAGCCTCCTCCTTTACCGGGCACTTCGGTCCAAA
>DFWB01000159.1:0-2555 GCA_002380675.1 Akkermansiaceae bacterium UBA4145 | reverse complement strand
GTTCTATCGATCTTCTGGGTTTGAGAATCGATTTCCAGTGAGAGGAGGTGTAAGTTAGCATCCTCACAAGTGCCACCTTCAGAACAGAATGAAAAGCAAGGCTTGGAAAATCCGGGGCCGGATCGTCGTAGCTGGCGATCGTTCTGGAGCCTAATGGGTCTCCAGTCCCAGAATGCATTCAATGACAAGGCCCTGCAGTTCACTTTGTTGCCAATGGGAATCTGGTTGGCTGCCGGAGCTGGCTGGGGAAATTACCTGCAGCACATTCTCGCCCTGCTGATTCTTTTGCCGTTCATTCTCTTGGGGCCGATAGCGGGATGGGCCTCCGATACCTTTTCCAAGACCAGGATCATCCGCCTCGCGTCCTGGATACAACTGGGAGTATTCGCGGTCGTTTTCTACTGCTTCAAGACCGAGTTCTTTCCGCTTGCGGTGGCCTGTTTCTTCTTTCTTGCGATCCAGTCCACGATTCTAAGTCCAGCCAAGAGCGGGATTATCAAGGATCTGGTCGGGTCCTCGCGCCTCGGATTTGCGAGTGGGATCATGCAGATGTTTACCATCGTTGCTATCCTGACAGGGCAAATCGTTATCGGGTTCTGGTACACGGGGAGGGAGGCGCGTCTGGGAGACGGTTGGCAAGCGGGCTTTCTGCCAATTATTGTCATCGGTTTCGGAGCGGTGGTAACGCTGATCATGGCGTATTCGATCCATGTGATTCCGGCACAGTCGAAACGTCCCTTCACGAAGGGGCTTCTCATTTCTCACTTTGGGCAACTTGGACAGCTCCTTAAATCGAGGCCGCTTCGGCTCACGGCACTTGGCATTGCCTATTTCTGGGCATTTGGCGCCTTCGTGCAAATGGTCTCGGTGACAATTTCCAAGGATCTTTATGACGGAGATTCTTACTTTGCCACCTCACAGTCGTGGATGATGTGTGCGGCAGGGGGAGGGATCGCATTAGGAAGTATTCTGGGAGCCATGATCAATAAGCGGCACATCGAATTGGGGCTCAATCCGCTGGGAGGAATTATCATGATGGCTGCGAGCATTGGGGTAGCGTTTGCCGTCCCGGAGTCGGCCTTGTTTTATATGGCGCTTGCTGGGACTGGCTTTGGAGCGGCCTTTTTCTTTGTTCCCATCAACGCCTTCCTGCAGGATGAATGCGACCCCGACCAAAGAGGAAATATCTTGGCGGGTTCTGCGCTTCTGAACTGCCTCGCCATGGCAGGCGCGGTGATATTGCAGGCTGTGCTGGTCAAGGTCGGGCTGACACCGAAGGTCCAGTTTCTCTTTGCCGCCGCCGTTTCGGTCGGAGTGACTTTTTATGTCATGCGGTTACTCCCGCGGGCCTTCGTGAAGATGCTCGCGTTCAGCGCCCTGCGAGCCTTCTATCGTATCGAAACCATCCATCCCGACAGGATGCCGGAGAAAGGGGGTGTTCTCCTCACGCCGAACCATGTCAGTTATCTGGATGCCTTGATTCTCACTGCTGCCAGCCCACGGCCGGTACGATTCCTGATGGTGAGCGACTATTTTGAAAAACCCATAGTGGGGAAGGTCGCCAAGCTCTTTGACACCGTGCCGATTTCCAGCAAACGCGCCAAGGATGCTATTCAAGTCGCAGCGGCGGCGGTAAAGGAGGGGACCGTGGTCTGCATTTTTCCGGAGGGGGAGTTGTCTCGCAGCGGGTTCATGGGCGAATTCAAGCGTGGAATGGAATTGATCGCACGCAAGGCGGATTGTCTTATTCAGCCGGTGTATCTTGATGGTCTCTGGAAATCCATTTTCTCTGCTGAACGAGGGAAATTTTTCTGGAAGAAGCCGAGGGCTATTCCCTTTGGAGTGCGAGTGGCTTTTGGTGAGGCCTCGCCCGCAAAAGAGTATCGGGCCGGGGATGTCAGGCGGGAACTGAATATCCTCGCCGGAGAGGTCTTTGCGAGGCGACATGAGTCGGCCGGGACGGTGAAGGACTTCCTTCGGCAACGACATCCCGATCACCGGGCCCTGCACTGGGTCAACGGCCTCGAGGTCTATTCCTGTACCTGGGGGGAAGTCCTGAAGCTCCTCGAACAGGGACAAGATCCCTCCCTCTTGGCCCACGGGCATCCCGGGGCAGAGCAATGGCTGGAGGATTGGCGGTCCCTGGATGGATTGGGCGAAGAGGAATGGAGAGGGCTTTTACTCAACGCCCATCAGTTGGCGGATCCTTATAACATTGGGGACGGAAAGGCTGCGGTTACCATCGACTCATCTATCCCGTTGGCGGCGCGGCGGGTCTGGGGCCTCCTGTTGCCGGTCATTACGCGTATCGGGGCCGTGGTCCTTGGGCCGGATGACGGGGCCGCCGAACTGGGTCTCCTGTCCAGAGAGAAAGTCATTCTACGTGATCTTATCGGCACGGCTCGGATGCGTGAAGTTCACCGCGTCGCCGGGGCTGCAGGGGTTCCACTCACGCTCTATCTGTTTGGGGAGGGGCCGCAGAATGAAAGCGATGCGGGGAAGGGAATCTTCGTGGCCCACGAGTCATCGGGCCGTGTGCTTAGTTTTTCCATGCC
>DFWB01000215.1:5038-10204 GCA_002380675.1 Akkermansiaceae bacterium UBA4145 | reverse complement strand
ATGGCTACTGTAAAGGGCGATGTTCATGATATCGGCAAGAACATCGTTGGCGTGGTCCTCTCCTGTAATGGCTTCGAGGTGAAAGATCTGGGCGTGATGGTTTCCTGCGAGAAGATTCTCGATGCAGCTCGCGACTACAACGCAGACATCATTGGGCTGTCAGGGCTGATTACTCCCTCCCTCGATGAAATGATTCACGTAGCCTCTGAGATGGAGCGAAAACAAATGGACACTCCGCTCCTCATCGGAGGCGCCACCACCTCGGCCGCCCACACCGCCATTAAGATTGCTCCAGCCTATTCAGGGCCAGTCGTGCATGTTCTTGACGCCTCTCGATCAGTACCGGTTACCACTGCTCTACTGAGTCCTGACAATCGCGACGAATTCAGAAAGAAAAACCAAGCAAAACAGGAGGAGCACCGCCTTTCCTTCAGCGGAGGCAAACGCAAGCCATCCATATCCCTGTCAGAGGCACGGGCAAACCGTTTTAAAGGTGACTGGGAAACCTATTCTCCCCCAGTCCCCGAATTTATGGGCACCAGGGTCGTCGAGCACCAGTCCATCAGGGAATTGGCCAACTACATCGACTGGTCTCCTTTCTTTCATGCTTGGGGACTGCGAGGTGTCTGGAAAAATGAGGAGCAGACACTGAAGACTCGGAACGCAGAACAAGCCGATGAAGCAGCAAAGCTTTACATCGAGGCTAACGAAATGCTGGAAACCATCATCTCGCAAAACCTGCTCGAGGCACGGGGAGTCTTCGGTTTTTTCCCAGCGAACTCGGATGACGATGACCTGATCGTTTGGACCGATGAAAACCGATCTCATGAGAGAATACGGTTTCACACCTTGCGCCAACAAATCGAAAAGGACAGTGACAAGCCCCACTATGCCCTCGCAGATTTCCTCAGCAATGACCCTTCCACGAGTGATTACCTCGGGGGATTTGTGGTGGGAATTCACGGCGCTGACGAGTGGGCAAAGAGTCTGGAAGAGCAGCATGATCCTTATCAGGCAATCATGGCCAAAGCCCTTGCTGACCGTTGCGCGGAAGCCTTTGCCGAACTACTTCATCACCGGGCTCGGGTGGCGTGGTCCATTGAGAGCCCTCATCAGTTTTCCAGAGAAGAGCTGATTCACGAGAATTACAGAGGAATTCGCCCCGCTCCAGGATACCCTGCGCAGCCCGATCATACCGAAAAGCCTCTCCTGTTTGATTTGCTTGAGGCCAGTGAAGCCACCGGGGTTAGCCTGACAGAATCAAATGCCATGCACCCAGGGGCATCAGTATGCGGACTCTACTTCTCTCACCCAGAAAGCCGATACTTTGCAATCAACTCGTTGCAGGAGGATCAGGTAGAAGATTATGCCCAGCGAAAGGGCATGAGTAGGGCGGAGTGTGAAAAATGGCTGGGGCCGTGGTTGGGATACGAGGCGTAGGTCTGCGGGAGACTGAGTCTACCCAGTCTTTTCACTACGCTTCCTCTCATGAGGGCAAAGAATCCGCTTACGGAGCCGAATAAGGTTAGGAGTGGCCTCCACGAATTCGTCTGGCTCAATATACTCGATTGCCCTCTCCAAGCTCATCTTGATAGGAGGCCTCAATCCTTCATCGATACTCTTCGTTGCAGAACGATGGTTGGTAAGATTCTTAGCTTTGGTGGGATTCACTGGTAGATCCCCGGAACGTGAGTTTTCACCAACGATCTGTCCCTCATATACCTCATCGGACGGCCCCACAAAAAGCCTCCCCCTCTCCTCGAGTCCCTCCAAGGAGTATGCCATGGCCGTGCCCGTCGACATGGACACCAGGCACCCCTGTTCCCGGGCACGAATTTTACCCACAACCGGCCGATATTCCTTGAAAAGGTGAGACATGACTCCATGACCACTCGTAAGATTCATGAGTTCAAACTCAAAACCTATCAGCCCACGAGTCGGAATAATGACTTCCAGATAGCTCATGCTTCCACGAGGCTCCATCACTTCAACCACTCCCTTTCTGTTCGCCAGAGTCTGAATCACTCCTCCGGTCATATCTCCGGGAAGCTCAAGATAGAGAGTCTCAAAGGGCTCCACCTCAACGCCATTCTCGTGGTGAGTAATGACCGTGGGACGAGAGACCAGAACCTCGTAATCCTCGCGGCGCATGGTTTCCACCAAAACAGCAATCTGCATCGCCCCACGAGCTGCGACATTAAAAACTCCAGCTTGGTCTGACTCATTTACCTCGATGGATACATTAGTCTTAATCTCCCTCTGCAGCCGATCCCATAGAGCTCGAGAGGTCACGTTCCTGCCATCTCGTCCTGCAAAAGGGCCATCGTTGACCGCAAACTGCATCTGGACCGTGGGCGGATCGATGGCCACAAAAGGTAAGGGCTCCGCTCCCTCATTCGCCGCAAGAGTCTCTCCGATATCTACATCCTCAAATCCTGCCAGACCAATGATGTTCCCAGCCTCACCTACCGCTGCATCCTGGGTGCCAAGTTTAGCATATTCGAAAACCTTGGTAACCTTACTCCGCACGCGGCTCCCATCCTCTCGCAACAACCAAAGAACATCTCCCTTGGCAACCTTTCCAGACTCCACTCGTCCCAGCGAGATTCGTCCAACGTAATCATCCCAGTCGATATTACTGACCAGCATGCGGAAAGGAGCTCCCGAATCCACCTTCGGGGGAGGCACCCTTTTCAGGATCACCTCAATCAATGGCTCAACACTACTCCGATCATCACTGTTGAGATCAGTGACAAAATAACCCTCCTTTGCGCTCCCATAAAGAACCGGGGCTTCGAACTGGTCTTCGGTGGCTCCAAGCTCGATCAGCAATTCAAGAACACGATCCTGGACTCCCAAGGGATCAGCCGCTTCACGATCAATCTTGTTAATCACAAGGATAGGGAGAATTCCCTCCGCCAGCGCCTTTCGCAGAACAAAGCGGGTTTGAGCCTGAGGGCCCTCAAACGCATCAACGACCAGTAACACCCCGTCCACCATTCGCATTACTCGCTCAACCTCACCTCCAAAATCAGCATGGCCCGGCGTATCTACGATATTGATGGTCTTATCCCCCCACTTGACTGCAGTATTCTTTGATTTGATCGTAATCCCTTTCTCCCGCTCCAGATCCATGGAATCCATAGCTCGCTCCTCAAGCTTCTGATGGGCTTCGACAACTCCTCCCGCCTTGAGCAATTCATCAACAAGCGTTGTCTTCCCGTGATCTACGTGGGCGATGATCGCGATATTACGAATGTGCTCAGTCATGGATTCAATTCGAGTAGGGAAAAGCCCGGGAAGCCCGGTTCAGGCTGCCTTTGGCAGGCCGGGAGACTCCGTAATATTTCCTTAAATGCAAGCGCTTGAGTCATCAAATCGGAGACACTTCTTGCTTGCTTCCTCCATCACCCCTCTGACTCTTACCCCATGGCCCGTATTCTCCTCATTGGCGCGGGTGGTGTTGCGAACGTGATCGCGGTTAAGGTTGCACAGGAGCCGGATACCTTTTCCTTCCTGTGCATAGCCAGCCGTACTCATGAAAAATGTGAAAAAATAGCCGGAAGGATAAAAGCATCCCTCCCAGTGAACACGGCCCAAGTCGACGCCAGCAACAGCACTTCGATCGCTAGCCTGATCAGGAGCGAAAACGCTTCTATCGTCATCAACGCAGCACTTCCGGAGCAAAATCTGCCTATTATGGAGGCATGTCTGGAGGCCGGGGCGCATTACATCGATACTTCTGCCCCGGAACCTGTTTCCGGTGCCTACGAGTTATTTTCCTACCGGTGGCAACTCGCCTACCATGATCGCTTCAGAGCTGCAGGACTTACCGCACTCCTCTCCATCGGGTTCGATCCCGGGGTAACCAATGTCTTCGCAGCTCATCTAGCGGGAATCTTCGACCAGATCCAAACTATCGACATCATCGACTGTAACGGAGGCTCGCACCATCGCCCATTCGCAACGAACTTTAATCCAGTCACAAATTTACAGGAAGTCACTCAGCCTTCTCTCTGGTGGGAGAATGACCAATGGCATGAAGAGCCCCCCTTCCAAACGAAGAAAGTATTTACGCTCCCGGACCTCGGATCATGCCAGCTCACCCGTCTCTATCACGAGGAGCTTGAAACACTCGTTGAGCGGATTAACGGTCTGGAACGAGCTCAATTCTGGATGGGACTCTCTGAAGACTACCTTCAACACGTTGCGGTCCTTTCCGAAATCGGGCTGCTTTCAATGAATCCCGTGGAGCACGACGGCATTCCAATAGCACCGCTCGAATTTCTCAGCAAGACCCTGCCTGACCCTTCTACTCTTGGCCCAGACTACACAGGGAAAACAAACATTGGCTGCCTCGCTCGTGGCCTCATGGAAGGAAGACAAGTAACCCGTTATCTCTACAACCTTTGTGACCATGAGGAAGCGTTTGCAGAGACCGGGGCTCATGCGGTCAGCTACACTGCAGGGGTTCCTCCCGTCGTTGCTGCGGAGCTTCTCCTTTCTCCTCATACCGACTGGAACAAACCCGGCGTTTGGGTCCCCGAAGATCTCCCGACAGCGCCACTCCTAACCCGGCTCGCCCACAGGGGCCTGCCATGGAGGCTGATTGACGGAGATTCCCTCTTCACCTGAAAAGGCTATCAGCTCTCCTCTAATCTTCTTACGCCTATTTTTTCTTCCGGAGAAAAGGCGGAATATCGAGATCTTCGCCCTCGATAAGATTTGGATCTTCCCCCTCGAACTTTCCTTTGGGGCCACCATCGAGAGCCAATTCTCCCTGTGGCCGCTTCGCTTTGGCAGAGGCCTGAATCTCCTCCAGGGATTCTACCTTGATTGGAGCCGGCCCTCCCGTCGGACCAGTTTCCGCAAAAAATGCATCCTCTTCTTCTAAATCAAGCGATTGTCCCGTCTCCTCCAGACTGGGCACTGCCTCCACAAAGGCAGAAGCCAAGTCCTCACCGGAGAACGGAGCAGGCTCTTCATCTGGAACGATCTTCAGGCTTTCTCGATCTTGTTCTTCTGACTGGGGAAGCTCTTTCACCCTTATCCTGACATTCGATCCTGCTCCCGACCGGCTCTCCTCTTCCACCACCTCGAATTGGGCCTCATCCTCTGAATCCTTGACGATTATTTTATCCTCCTCCTGCTCAACCTCCTGCTCAA